>CAYRRL010000053.1:0-1925 GCA_964426665.1 uncultured Ferruginibacter sp.
CGTCCACCACAGGCATAACTGATACTTTTTTGCCTGACAAAAATTTTGTTAAGTCAGTATTGGAAAAATTACCATAGCCCATTTCTTCCACCACATTGTTGGAGTAAGTGGCGCTTTGGTAATCTGCCCCTTCATATAAACTTGATCCCCCGCTTCTGTAACTGTTCATAACCACTTCGTCGTTTTTAAACTCGGTTGGTTTGATGGTAACAAAAGCGCCATTGCTTAATGTGTAAGCAATAGTGTTTAGCTTTTCGTTCTTTTCTTCCTTCACAATAGTGCCTGCCAACGGGGCTGTGCCCAATAAAGAAGAAGCGATTTTCTTTTCTTCGTAATTTTTTACTGGTGCTTTTACTGCTGCATTTACCCAGCCAAGCAATTCTGCGTCTTTTGGCAAAATTGGGTCGTCCTTTGCCGTTACCAGTGCAAAAAATGTTTTGTCAATATCAATCCCTTTGCCCACTGCATTCACTTCCTGCAGCGTAATGCCTGCTATGGATGCCTTTACAAAATTGTATTCCCATTCTATGCCGGGAACAGGCTCTTTTGCCAGAAAATGCCTTACCAGTTCGTTTACTAACTGGCCTGATTCTGTTTTGTCTTTTTCATTGTGCATGCTTTCGTATTCTGAAATCATATCTGCCTTTGCCCTTTCAAGCTCGGCAGGTGTATAGCCAAACTTTTTCACTCTCATGCTTTCCCTTACCAATGCTTCCACTGCATCTTTTACCTGCAGGGTGCCGCATATTGCAAAGGCGCTGAATGATTCCCATCCCCTGGCCCATCCGCCGCCGATACTGGCTGAGCCAAAAACAAATGGGGGAGTGGGGGAATTTTTTAATTCATCGAGGCGGTGCGCCAGCATATTGTTGAATAAATTTTTTATTATGCTGGCTCTGTAGTCATTGCTGTTGTTTTCGCTTTTTGCTTTGTAATTATTCCCATAAATCTGTACGCTGGTATAGCTGGCTTCCTTATCAGTTGCCACCATTGCCTTGCTGGTTTTTCTAGGTGGCACATTGGTAATGCCGCCTCTTGGCCTTGCAGGCACAGGGTTTTTAAAGCCGCTGAATTTCTCTTTTATCAGGCGCTCTGCTTCTGCCACATCTATATCGCCTACCACAATTACTGCTTCGTTATTGGGCCTGTACCAGTCTTTATGATAGCGCTTTACTGCTTCGTACTTAAAATTTTTCAATATTGAATCTTTGCCAATGGGAAGGCGTTTTGCAAATACAGATCCGCTTAGCAGTGAGGGCAGGTATTTTTTCATCATCCTGTCATCGGCCCCTTTGCCAAGCCTGCTTTCTTCCAGCACCACGCCTCTTTCTTTGTCAATTTCTTCTTTGTCAAGCAAGGCATCGTGGCTCCAGTCTGCTAAAATGGTAAAGCCTTTGTCTACAATATCCTTGTCAGTTGTGGGTATTGGCAGCATATATACTGTTTCCTCAAAACTTGTATAGGCATTCAGGTCGGCGCCGAACTTTACGCCCACGCTTTGCAGGTAGTGCACAATATCATTGTGTGGGAAATGCTTAAGGCCGTTGAAGTTCATATGCTCCATAAAATGCGCAAGCCCCTGTTGGTCGTTGTCTTCCTGCACCGAGCCTGCATTCACTGCAAGCCTTAACTCCACTTTGTTTTCCGGTTTTTTGTTTTGCAGGATAAAATATTTTAACCCGTTGGCAAGCTGGCCAGTTTTTATTTTAGGGTTCAAAGGCAGTTTAGCGGGTTTTGTTTGCGCCTGGCCCAATAACATCCACAGGCATGTAATTGCCAATAATGGAAAACGGAGTTTCATGCTTTTGTTTTTTTGGAGTGAAAAATTATTTAGCCGAATGTAGAGATTATAATCCCTATCTCAAAGGAATATTTTTGCTGCTGCAAACAAAAGCCCCGGGCAATGCCCGGGGCTTAAAAGCAGG
>CAYRRL010000053.1:1947-5052 GCA_964426665.1 uncultured Ferruginibacter sp.
TTTTTTTATTGTGGTAATATTTTCAGGGAAACACGATAGCCATTGCTGCCTTCTATTGTAGCTGTCAGCCACATTGCGGGCAATATTTCGTTTATTGAAATGTTTTTAATGCCGTCAATACCGTTATGGGCGAATTGTTGGGAAGCTACTTGCTTGCCATCTTGTGTTGAAATAACAATAGTGTAGTTGCCTTTATCCAATGCTTTTACATCTAACCGCAAAGTATTGTTTGCAACAGGGTTTTGCAGCAGCTGGATGCCTTTGTTTGCAGCAACTGTATTTTCTATTGGCGCTTTTGGTTTATTAGCAAAGTTATTTTTTTCTTTTTGCAGTACAATCCTGAAACGGTTTGGCGCATAAGCCGCAGGGCTGTTGATAACTTTGAATTTATAAAAACTTGCTTCAGCAATGCTCAATGCTACTCTTGCATTTGTATAGCTGTCTTCAAGATACGCTGTAACAGATGCATCAAACCCTTCAGGTATTATTTCAAAGTGGTATGCTTTTTCCTTCATGCCAGCCATGTTCAGGTAAACAGTATCTGCCACTGCCAAAGCATTGCGCCTTTCTATTGCAAATTTCTTTTGGTTTTTTATCACTGAAATATTTTCACTTACAGTGCTTGGGAGTTTTATCGCATCAAAGTTGTCGGCCCCGTTGCTGTACCTTTCTGCAAAAGCAGCCATTGTGCCGTCAACAACAGGCGTTGTGCCATCGGCATTAATAGAATGCAGCAGCACTCTCAGTTTGCCAGTAGGCTGTGCAGGCGCTGGCCTGAAAACATTATCTGTGCCGCAATTGCATTTGTGTGTTTCATTAATTGCAAGGGAGCCTGCGGCCACAGCATCCACATAAAATGCAGAGAAAGGCTGTGCGTATTCCGACAGCGAACTTACTGGCGTTGGCGTGTAATCGTACCCTGCACCGTTGTAGCTAGCAGTAACAAAGCCCCCCACATTATTGCTGCCACCAAGCTTTGGGTCCCAGAAAACAAAATTGCGGTTTACAAGCGAGCTATTGCTGATAGCAATGTTATCTAAATTGATTTTTGAAGGGAACGGATTGCCTACCAATACCCACCCTGCGCCGCTTAGCGAAATTGATTGATTGCCTTGTTTTACATTGGCATCTATACGCAGCACCGTATTATCAACGGCTGCATACGCACCCTGGTTTAGGTTATTGGCCCGTGAGCCACGCACAAACAAAAAGTAAGCTGATTGATTTGTAATTGCCTGGTTGGTGCTGGCAATGCCCTGCCATGCGCCGCTTACCAGTTCTTTCATTGAAGTATTGTTGGAAGGGCTTTGATCAAAACCATTAGCAATAGTACCGCCTGTGATGTGCGTGCCATAGCCCGGGCTTGGGTTGGAAGAGGCGTTGCCGCCTGCGCCTTCCTGCAGTGCTGCATTTATAGTCGGCGCCCCTGTTGATGAAACAGGGAAACTGATAAGCCTCCAGGCTCTTCTGCCTGGCACATACCTTTCCAAAATCATTTTGCCGCTTATATAATTGCCTCCGCCTGTTCCTGCTGCAATTGTGGCGGTGCCAGATGCATCGCTCTTAAGTGTTACATGCCCATTAGTTGTCAATACGCCGCTTGTTGGTGTATATCTTCCTGTTATGTTTAGCATGGTGCCGCCTGTATTGCTTACTACAGCGCCGTTGCTATTGTTTAAAATAAGGTTATTCAATGTTCCGTTTCCGCTTAGCTGTTGCGAAGCTGTGCCATTAAGTGCAATACTTCCGCCGCCTGTGATAGTACCATTGTTTGCAAAGCTGTCTGCCACAGAAACGGTATTGCCAACAGCAACATCCAAAGAGGCATTGCTGTTTATTGTAAGTGTTTTAACTGTTTGGTTGCTGCTTACCAACGGAGGTGTAGCAACATTCGCAATAACGGTGGTGTATAAATTATTAGGCACGCCGTTGCTCCAGTTGGCTGCATTTGCCCATGAGTTGTTTGATGCGCCCGTCCAAACAGTGATGTAATTGTAAGCAAAGCCAGCCAGGCTACCTGTACCGCAGTTATTTGTAACAGACACCAGGCCGGAAGCACCGCCTGCCAGCACTGCGGTAATTTGTGTGGCAGAATTTATAGTAAACGAACCTGCTGGAGTTCCGCCAAAACTTACTGCTGTTGCCGTGCTAAAGCCTGTACCGGTAATTACGATTGATTGGCCGATGGTGCCGCCAGATGGTGCAAAGGTGCTCACTGTTGGGGTATTGTTTACCGTGGCTGTTACGGCTGTTCTGGTAGCTGATACTGTGCCATGCGTATTCCTGGCTTCGGCATAATATATTGTGGTGGTTGAAATAGATGGTGTGGTATATGTTTCAGAGTTGGTAAGCAATGCTGTGCCGCCTGAAGCTGCTGCGTACCAGTCTATGCTTTCACCGCCTAAGCCAGTGGCGCTAATAGTTACTGCGCCGGTGCCGCACCTTGAACCATCAGTGGCTGTTGGCGCAGCAGGGATTCCATAAAAACCTAAAGTAAAACGGCTGAACGAATTAAACGCCGTGGGCGATGAAGTGGAAGAAATGCTGCCTGAAGTAACAGTAGCACCTGTAGCTCCAATATCAACCCAGGAAGTAGTAGCTGTATAAGTGTTTTTGCAAACAGTAACAGCGGTCGCATCAGTTACATTATCATTAGCTCCATAATGAAGGGTAACTGTTTGATTGCCGCTAAGGCCTGTGGTTGGCGTTACAGCCATAGTGCTTGTTGTGTATCTTTCAATATCCCAGTAATGGGCTATCGACACATTGTTCATAGAAGTTGAAGGCAATGCCCAGCCTAAGGCATTAGCGCTGGCATTGAAAACTTCTGCAATATATGTATAGGATGTATTGCTGGTGTGTGTTATGCTTAGGGATGTTGGCCGGCAATCGTTGCCTTTGCCTATTGGGAAATGAATTGTAAGGGGAGCATTGTTAGTAACATCATAACGCAAAGGGCCGTCTATATAGCTTGTGGAAGCTTGTGTGGCAGATGTGACGGTACAGTTTTCATCAAGCAGGCAAAGCATAGCAGCGCTGCTCGTGATTATTCTGCCTGACACCAGCGAAACATCGCCACCCGCTGGAACAGTAATACTTTTGTTC
>CAYRRL010000053.1:5062-11149 GCA_964426665.1 uncultured Ferruginibacter sp.
TTCAGGGTAAAATTGCCGCTGCTTTTGTTGATTGTAAGCCGCTTGCAGGTGCTTAGTTTTGAACTGGTATTGGAAAAAAATGTATTGCTGCTGCCATCAATAGTTATCCTGCCATTAGTATTTCCGGCAAAAACAATTGAGTCCGAATAATTGAGGATGGAAATGTTGCCTGCATAAGTGCAATTAGTGTTGTATGCAGGGAAAATACCAGCAGTGCTGCTTCTGGCATATACCACATTGCCATTATAATCGTCTGGTGCGGTATTGGCCAGGTACCAATTCATGGTGCCCGAGTTGGTGAAGTATGTAGTGGTGCCGGCTGCAAATGTATTGCCGCCTGTGCATGACTGGTTATTGGTGAGGCCATTCATGCTAAACCCGTTGGTACTGCCATTAAAGGTGCTGTAAGCAAGGTTGATATTAGGTGCTATTAAATTGAGCGGCCCGTTCCAGGTGCACGGCGCTATGCTGCTCCCCACAGTAATGTTACTGTTTGAAGAGCCTGCATTGGTTGTAGATTGCGACAGCGTGCCGTTTTGTGTTACGTTGTAAAAGTAGATATTGGTTGCACCAGTTACTGTACCATCTGTTAATTGGCCGGTTGAAGAAATGGTTACAAATGAGGATGTATTGTTTTTTCCAATATATATATCACCGGTGGAAGTAGAGGTGGAATTGAGTTTTAATGTTTTGTTGAATGTAACAGTAGAAGGATCGGTGGAAGCGCCATCAGCGAAAGTAATATTGCCCGTATGTGTTACCATCACCTCTACATGCCCGTTGAAGGTATGCGAACTTGTAACCCCGGTGCTGCCGTTGCTTCTTCCAATAAACAGGCCACCAACGGTGGTACTGGTAAACCACACCGAATCTGCATAATAGTTGCCAACAGAATTAGCGCCGATTATAAAATTATTATTGGTGCCTCCATTTGCATAAGCATTAAAAACTGCCTTTGCAAAAAAAGAATCGGGCAGCGCCCCAATGCCAGTGCTCATTCGCCACCTGCTAGCGGTTGACGCAGCAGTAAAAGTAACGTTGCCATAATATTTATTGCCCCCAATTGAGCTGCCGTCATCCAGGGCATAAGTTTTTGTAAAATCGCCCTGGCCATATAGCGTTAAATTTTCTATATTAATCCGGCCTGTGTTGATAGTAAGCCGCACGCTTACAATGCTGTTGCCCACATCGGTGCCGGAAAAATTTACATAAGTCGAATCGTTAGCATCGCTAAAAGAAACCGAAGCGCCCGGGGTTGAGCTGATAATACTCCCGCCCGTCAAATTGCAGGTGATAAAACTGCCGGTATTATTTTGTGAAATTACGTTTAACGAATTGCCCTTTAAATCAACCTTGCCACTGGTATGGTTGTATGTTTGCGAAACATAGCAATTTTTATTGAACTCAACATCAGCTCCGGAGTTGCCGGCGTTATTGTTAATTGTAAGATTGTAAAATGTTTCCTGTGAGAGGGGGGTGCTAATGGTTTGCAAGCCTGATGCCCCATTGAATGTTACAGTAGCGGCCCGTTCAAGAAATGGGTCAGCATCGGTGCTGGTTATATCCCAGTTGCCTGCTACAGATAAAGAATAGTTATTAACAGCCGTTACATCCAGCTGGGCTGCGCCGGCAATTGATAAACTGCCTGCAACAACTGTATTGGCTGAAAGGGATTTGATATTGCTGCCGCTGCATTTGAGATGGTAATAAGAGAGCGCCAGAATATTTTGTGCCACTGTGCCATTATAATCTATTGTGCCGGTTGAAGCGGTAAATTGCCCATTTGCAATAGTGCTGCTGTTGCCACTTATCTGCAAAATGCCGGGGCCTGAAAAAACAAGTTTGTTACGGGTTGCGTTGTTTCCCATTAAAAAATCGGAAGCGCATGAAAGCGTACCAGCCCCAATGTTTACCATGCACCTCCTGCTGTTGCCTGCAGAGTTGCTTGTATGTAGCGAGGCGCATGATATAACCCCGTCGTTTACATTTAAAGTGTTGTCTCTGTTGTTAGTCAAAGGCGGCACGATTGTAATATCGCCTGATACTGTAAGCAAAATGCCTGCGTTCACAGTAAGTGTTGTGCTAAGGCTTAGAGCGCCGCTGCCAACAGAAATACTGGCACAGGCTGCATCAGCTGTAATGGTAACTGTATGGCCATTGGAAATAGTTACATCATCGCCTGCAACAGGCACTACGCCGCCTGACCATGTAGCGGGGTTGTCCCAATTGCCGGATGCAATGGATGCTATTGGTGCTGACCATACACAAAGTGAGAGTATGCACAAGACTGTGCAAAGAGTAAATTGCTTTTTCATAGACTGTTTGGATTTAGCCGAAAAAAGTTAACATATTCCCACAATGCAGGTTAGTTGCTTTTGTTTTATGCAGGGAGTGCCCGTGGCATCGTCATGCACGGCTTAATAAACGGAAACTCAATATGTTTTATTGTAATACCCCTGTCCAGTGTGCCATGATAGAGGTTGCATATGCAGCAATAAGTATTAACTCATAGTTATAAGTTGCGCCGTAATAAAGCAGGAAGTATTAACTAATCTTTGCTTTTTACTTTATTGCACTAATATCTTAAAACGGGCAGTGCTGCCATCAGGGCCGTTGATTATGGCAAACATAATGTTGCCCTGCCATTGTTGTTTTTTTAAAACTACTTTTTTAATGCTGCTGCTGCCATCGTGGGTAAAGTATGCTGATTGTGCCTCTTTGCCGTCAATTGAAGCAATGGAAACAGCATACCTGCCTGCTTTCATTTGTTTCATTTGCAAAAACAACGTGTTGTTTTGAATCGGGTTTTGCAAAAGCGCAATGTCGCTGCCAATAGCATTTGCTATGGCCGGAATGCTTGTTTTTTTTGCAAGCGCATCACTTGATGCTTTGTTTATAATGACCCTGAACCTTTCCGGCGCATAGGCAGCCGGGGTGTTTATGATACGGAAATGATAAAGGTTTTCAGATGACAAACTAAGTTGCGTTCTTGAACCGGTATAGCTGTCTTCTAAAAATGCGCTTGTACCCGTGCTGTCAAAGTTTTCAGTATTTATTTCAAGCTGGTAATCCTTTGCTTTCATGTTTGAAATATTCAAAAAAACCGTGTCATAGTATGCAACAGGTTTCCTTCTTTCAATGGAAAACTTGTTGTTATTCTTTGATATCGAAATGTTTTCAGTGAGTGTATTGTTTAGTTTGGCCGCATCAAAACCATCTGTTTCATCACTGAAGTTGTTGCCAAACGCAGCCATAGCGCCGTCAACCACAGGAGCGGTACCATCTGCATTTATTGAATGAAGGCTAATGTGCATCTTGCTGGTACTGTTGTTAGCGGGGGCCACGGGCCTGAATACGTTTCCGTTGCCGCAGTTGCATTTCACATTTTCTGATACTAAATAGTTGCCCGTTGAAATAGCATCCACAAAAAAACCTGCAAATGGGTGTGCGTATTCAGATAACTGGCTTACTGGCGCAGGGCTGTAATCATAGCCGCTGCCATTGTAGCTTGCTGTAACATAACCGCCCACGTTATTGCTGCCGCCCAGTTTGGGGTCCCAAAAAACAAAATTCCTGTTTAGCCTGCTGCTGTTGGCCGCAGCCATTGCATCAAGGTTTATAACAGAAGGGAAGGGGTTGCCGGTTAACTGCCAGCCTGTGCCGGCAACTGCCAGCATTTGGCTGCCTTGTTTAGGCGATGCTTTCACACGCAGCACCGTGTTGTCAACAGGGGCATTGATCCCCATGCCAAGGTTATTTGCCCTTGAACCTCTTACAAATAAAAAGTATGGGTGTTGGTTATTAATTGCATTGTTGGTGGAAGCTATGCCTGCCCATGTGCCCCCCGCCCATTCTTTCATTGATGGGTTGTTACTTGAATTCTGGTCAAAGCCATTGGCAACACTGCCGCCTGTAATGTGCGTGCCATAACCCGGGTTAGGGTTGCTGGAAGCATTGCCACCTGCATTTTCCTGTAATGCCTGGTTTATTGTGGGGGCGCCTGATAAAGCCACCGGGAAATTAATTAACCTCCAGGCTCTTCTGCCAGGGATGTGCCGTTCCATAATTACTTTGCCATTAATATAATTGCCTCCGGTTGGGCCCGCAGCAATGGTGCCGCTTGATGAAGCTGTGCTTTTTAATGTGATATTATCGTTGGTGGTAAGCACGCCGCTTGTTGGGGTGTACCTTCCAGTTATGCTTACCATATTGCTGTTGCCACTGCCAATTACTGCCCCATTGCTGTTGTTGAGCACAAGGTTATTGTAATTGCCGATGCCGCTTATTGATTGGCTTGCAGTTCCAACGAGTGCAATATTGCCGCCTCCAATTACATCGCCATTGCTTGTAAGGCTGTCACGGACATTAAGGCTGTTGCCAACTGCTATATCTACAAAAGCGCCTGTTTGTATTGTTATTGATTTTACCGTTTGATTGCTGCTTACTAAGGGCTGGTTTGGCACTGGAGGGATTACTACTGAATGAATGTTTGTAGGCACGCTGCCTTCATCCCAGTTGCCTGCAGTTGTCCAGCTTGTGTTGATAGCACCCGTCCAAACCATTAATGGATTATAAATAAAACCTGCCTTGCTGCCAGTGCCGCAACCGTTAGTAACTGCTATAGAACCACTTGTTCCATTGGCCACTACAGCTGTTATTTGAGTAGCAGAATTAACTGTAAACGATGCAGCAGCAGTGCCGCCAAATGTTACGGCAGAAACATTATTGTTAAAATTGTTTCCGTTAATAGTCACCGCTGTGCCTGCTTCGCCACTTGCAGGCATAAATAAAGAAATAACAGGGGCATTATAAATATATGCCGTTACAGGAGTTCTTGTAGCAGATACATAGCCTCTTGTATTTCTTGATTGGGCATAATAAGTTGTGCTGGAAGAAATAACAGGTGTATTGAATATGGCCGTATTGGTAGCAAGCGCTGTGCCCCCAGAAGGAGCGGCATACCAATCAATAAATTCGCCATGCACAGGTGTGGCTGTTATTGCAGCGCTTCCTGTTCCGCATACAAAACTGTCCCTTCCTGCAGGCGGTTGCGGTGTGCTAAAGTACCCAAGCGTAAACCTGCTGAATGAGTTGAATGCAGATGGCAGTGATGTGCTTGTTACTTTGCCAATGGTATTTGTTGCTCCGGTTGCGCCAATATCAATCCAATTTGTTAGGGCAGTGTAGGTGTTTTTACAAATGGTTACGTCAGCCGGGTTGGGTGCCACATCAATTAAGCCATAATACAATGACACAACCGGCAATGGGCTTGTTACTAATGCAGTTATGGGTGCCGCTGCGCCAGAACTTGTAAGCGTTCTTGTAATATCCCACCACCTGTATGCTGAAACATTAGTAACCGTAGCAGTATTTGTGTACCCTAATGCATTGGCGCTTGAGCGAACCATTTCAGCCGTGTAGCTGTAAGAAGTATTGCTTGTATGCTGTATTGATAAATCCACAGGCCTTGACTCTAAGTCTTTTCCTATTGGGAAATGCAGCGTTACCGGTGAAGTGGTTGATATATCAATCCGCATTGGCCCATCAATATAACTGGTGGATGCGGCGGTGTTCGAAGTAATAGTGCATGTTTCGTCTTGAAGAACGAGCAAGCCTGTAGCTCCCGTAACAATCCTGCCAGATGCAAGCACTATGTTGCCGCCTGCTGGTATAAATAAATTGCTGTACAAACCAAATGTGCCTGCTGTTTTGTTTGAAGTAAGCTTATACATAAGTACAGGCTTTGTGCTGTTGTTGATAAAATTGCCACTAGTGTTGCCGTCAAGCGTAACCCTGCCATTGCCCCCCGCAGCAAAAAAGATCGTATCCGAACCAGGCAATACCGTAATGCTGCCTGCGTAAGTGCAATTAGTATTATAAGCAGGAAAGATAGCACCAGTTGAGTTTACCCGGTACTGCACATTGCCGTTATAGTCGTCTGAAGCTATAGTGCTCAGCCGCCATTCTGCTGTGCCGAAATTGCTAAATGCACTTTGCGTGCCTGCTGCAAACGTGTTTCCGCCTGTACAGCTCTGTGCCGAAATCGAATTTATTAAGCTGAAATCATTGTTGCTTCCATTGAAAGTG
>CAYRRL010000054.1:0-11127 GCA_964426665.1 uncultured Ferruginibacter sp.
TCTAATTTATAGCCTGCATTGGCCAATCCCTGCGCCAATGAAATAGTGTATTCTTCATTCACATCGCCGCTGCCTGTGCCACCAGAAACAAAATCATAAGAAGTGATGCCAAAGGCTGCAATATTTTTTATTGATGAAGTAAACGGAAGTGCATTAGCATTATTCTTTAATAACACCATTCCGCTTGCTGCCGCTTCCCTTGCTAACAATGCATGTGCTTTTAAATCGGGTTTATTGCTGAAGGCATATTTTTTATATGCAGGCGTTGCCAATATATATTTAACTATCCGCTCTGCATTTTCATCCAATATTTTTATATCCAATGTTTTATTGTTCACAGCTTCGGTGATTGCTTTCTTTTGGGCTGCCGTGCCGGGCATTAATAAATCGTTGCCAGCTTTCATTTGCGCCACTGCATCTTTGCCACCAAACCAATCCGTCATCACAATGCCTTTAAAGCCCCATTCTTTTCTTAAAACTGTTGTAAGCAAATCATTGCTTTCTGATGCATACGCCCCATTGATATAATTATAAGAGCTCATCACCGTCCATGGATTGGCTTCTTTTACTGCAATCTGAAAACCTTTCAGGTAAATCTCCCTTAGTGCCCTTTCGCTGATGATGGCATTAACAGTATTCCTGTTTTTTTCCTGGTTGTTGGCAGCAAAATGTTTGATAGAAGTGCCCACTCCATTTGATTGTATGCCTTTCACTATCGCCGCAGCAATTTTCCCTGTTACCAACGGGTCTTCGGAATAATATTCAAAATTCCTTCCGCCCAATGGGTTCCGGTGTATGTTCATGCCGGGGCCGAGTATCACATCCACGCCATATTCTTTTACTTCATTGCCAAATGCTTTGCCTACTTTATTTACCAAATCAGTATCCCATGTGGAAGCCAGCAGTGTTGCCACCGGCCATGCTGTTGCGTAATAGGTGTTCTTGTCATTGTCACGGGTAGGGCTGATACGCAAACCTGCGGGGCCATCTGCCACTACTGTTGTTGGCAGGCCCAAATGGGGTACTGCGAAAGTAGTGCCTGCTGCGCCGGGCACTTTGTCCATGGTTTGCCCAATGCCGGTGCCACTACCACTACTCATATCCATTCCCGGCAGTTTCATGCCCATGCCCACCACAAGGTTTACTTTTTCTTCCAGTGTCATTTTGCTTACCAATTCCTTAGCGGAGGGAACTTTTTGTGCTGTAAGCGCTGAAGCAACTGGCAGCAACAAACAGCAGGCGATAATTTTTTTCATATAAACGTTTTAATTTTTCATTGCGTTATTGTGACACAATGATAAAGCATTTATATTTGCCCTGCAAGTTTTTAGTGGATTTTTTTACAACCCCTTAATTTAGCATATGAGTTTTGAGCAAGAGATAACCCGGCATTTCAACAAAGGGCATGAGCTATACCTGCGCCATATTTCTGTTGACTGCGTAATATTTGGCTTTCACGAAAATGAGTTGAAAGTGCTGCTGCTGCAGGCAAAATACGCAGGCGCCTGGGCATTGCCTGGCGGTTTTATTTTAAAAGAAGAACACATGGACGATGCAGCCAACCGTATTTTAAAAAACAGGACAGGGCTTAATGGTATTTATTTGCAACAGTTCCATGTATTCAGCGAACCTGGCCGTTCTACCAAAGAAATAAACAAACAGTTTTTAAAAAATGTCGGCGTTGACATGAAAGAAAGCTGGATGTTTGAACGCTTTATTACTGTTGGGTACACCGCACTTGTTGATTTCAGTAAGGCAAAGTTAATCCCTGATAATTTTTCTGCAGCTTGCGAATGGCACCATGTTAACTCTCTGCCAGAAATGATATTGGACCATAAAAACATTATAGGGGCCGCATTGCAGCAATTGCAAACAAATTTAAATTACCATCCAATCGGTTATAATTTATTGCCTGAAAAATTTACCATGCCTGAATTGCAGAAGTTGTATGAAACAATTTTGAACAGGCAACTGGACCGCAGAAACTTCCAGCGGAAAATTATCGCCACTAAAATTTTAAAGAAGTTGGATGAGACGAAGAAAGGCGTGGCGCACAAAGCCCCTAACTATTACAAGTTTGATGTAAAGAACTATAAAAAAGCATTGAAGGGCGGCATGGGTTTTCAATTATCATAAACATGAAATTATTTTACCTGCATTTTAATAAAGACGAATTGAAGGAAAGGTTGAAGCTGCTTTCAAAATTGAAACTAACTATATCATCACATTTTAGCACAGAAGAAGTTGCGAAGTTAACTGATAGCTTGCCCGATATTTTTATAGTGTCGCTTGACAGGTTGCCATCGCATGGGCGGCAATATGTGCAATGGCTTTGGGAAGCCAAAAAGCGCCAGCACATACCTTTGGTATTTGTAGATGGCAAGCCAGATAAAGTAGAAGCCACACGGCTAAGGTTCCCCAACGCTGTCTATTGCAGCACAAAAGAGCTTCCAGGCATTATAAAAGGCTTGATGCCTTAGCCGGTTTTACATATTTTGGAAAAAAGCCCTGTTTTCTTCCGTATATTGGAAGGTTTTAAGGAGCTTCATTTTGCTGAAACCCTTACTGGTAAAGGGTTTCATAGGTTTGGCACCATTCCTGAAAATGATATGCCAAACAAAACCACCCCAAATTATGAAAACAATTATCACAGTAATCGCAGCAGGTTTCATCCTCAACACAAACAGCGTAAACGCACAGTCAGTTTCCTCAATGAACGAAACAATGGCTATTTCCGAAGCAAAAGCGCCTGAGCTTTATATCAGCGAAGTAAGCTTTAGGGCTTTAAGGAACGGGTATAATGTAACCTGGGAAACCAACAACCAGTTTAACGTAGCCAGTTTTGAATTGCAAATAAGCGACAACAACAAAAACTTCAGCACTGTAAAAAGAAGGACTTGCGGCCCCGAAAAGCGCTCACGTTACCAGGTGCAGTTGAACAACACACTCATTTTTGCAAACCCGGTTTACTACAGGTTGAAATATGTAACACTTGATGGAGAGGTTAAATACACAGAAAGCAAGAAATTCGAGAATAATATTTAAGAGTGTTTGAGTTGTTATTAATAAATGCAAAGATGCCCCCCGATGTATCGGGGGGCTTTTTTTATTAAGGTTTTAATTTGAAAGCAACATTGTATTTTTATTTGCCAAAATACAATAAGTGAAACGCAAACATTTTCTTTCTGCCGTATTGCCTTCGCTTGCTTTGCTGAACCCTTCCGCTATAAGGGCTGCTAAAAGCGATGGCGAAGAAAGCAGGCATATAATGCCGCCCTACTTAAAAAAGGGGGATACTATCGGTATTGCCTGCCCTGCCGGGTATATATCAGTTGAGGATATACAACCGGCTGTTTCCAAAATAAAAGAATGGGGTTTTGAAGTAAAAATTGGCAATACTGTAGGGAAAAAAGATTTTACGTATGGCGGCACCGACAAAGAAAGGCTTGATGATTTTCAGCAAATGCTGGACGACAGGAAAATAAAAGCTATTATGTGCGCAAGAGGCGGCTATGGCGCCATAAGGATTATTGACAAAATTGATTTTGCAAAATTTTCACTGAGGCCTAAATGGGTTATTGGTTTCAGCGATGCCACTGTTTTTCATTGCCACCTTAATAAAAATTTCGGCATTGCATCTATCCATTCCAAAATGTGCAACAGCTTCCCCGAAGATTGGAGTGTGGCAGAGCCAATACAAAAAGATACTATCGAATCTATCCAAAAATGTTTGGTTGGCGAAAAAATGCAATACAGTTTTGATGCAAACGAAAAAAATAAAACAGGCTTTGCTGAAGGCGTGTTGATTGGCGGCAATTTAAAAACAATTGAGAGCCTTGCGGGCAGCAAAAGTGATATTAATACGGAAGGGAAAATTTTATTTGTGGAAGACACCGGCGAATATTTGTACAGCATCGACCGTATGTTTTGGAGCCTGAAACGAAGCGGCAAACTGGATAAACTGAAAGGTTTAATCGTTGGCGGCTTTAAAGCAAAAAAGGATGATGAAGGGGAGGAGTTTGGCAAAACGCTGGAAGAAATTGTATTGGAAAAATTAAAGGGCCTGCATTACCCTGTATGTTTCGGTTTTCCTGTAGGGCACCAGAAAAATAATTTTGCATTAAAGTGCGGTGCAAGGCACAGGCTGATAATAAACTCAACAAATTGTTTGTTAAAAGAAATAAGATGATAACAATTCCCCCATACTTAAAAAAAGGCGATACCATCGGCATTACCTGCCCTGCAGGCTATATGGCAAAAGAAAAAGCGCAAACCTGTATTGGTACTTTACAGCAATGGGGGTTCAATGTAATGGTAGGCAAAACGCTTGGCAGCCATTCCAGTAATTATTTTTCTGGCACGGATGAAGAACGCCTGTATGAATTGCAGGCCATGCTTGACAGCGATGAAATCAATGCTATACTATGCGGCCGTGGCGGTTATGGCGTAAGCAGGGTTATCGACAAACTGGATTTTGCTAAATTTAAAAAGAAACCCAAATGGGTAATTGGCTACAGCGATATTACTGTGCTTCATTGCCACCTGAATTCAAAATTAAAAATTGCGTCACTGCATTCGCCGATGGCAGCTGCATTTAATGATGGTGTGCAGGGGAATGAATTTATACAATCATTGCACAAAGCCATCACCGGCAAAAAAGCAAAATACAAATCAGGTGTTTATTCCTTTAATAAGAATGGCAATGCAAGCGGCGAATTGGTTGGCGGCAACCTTGCCTTGCTGGTAAATATGATAGGGACGCCTTCGGATATTAACGCCAAAAGCAAAATCCTTTTTATTGAAGATACAGGCGAATACATTTACAGCACCGACCGTATGATGCTGCAACTGAAACGCAGCGGCAAATTAGATAAGCTGGCAGGGCTTGTGGTGGGCAGTTTTACAGACACAAAAGACACGGAGCGCCCATTTGGCAAAACAGTTTACCAGGCTATACATGATGTAGTAAAAGAGTACAATTACCCTGTGTGCTTTAATTTCCCGGTTGGGCATGCAAAGGAAAATTATGCATTGAAAGTGGGTGCCCAGTACCAATTAACTGTTACCAGCAAAAGTGTGAGCTTATTTGAGTTGTAATAGTGAATCCAGCTTTTGATGAAACACATCATAGTCATTCAAATTGCGATGATTGCCGCCGTCAATAGTTACAAATTCATCTTTAGGGTTTAAAATTTTTTTTAATCGCTTTGCACAACGATATGGTATCACGCCATCATCAGTGCCATGAAAAATAGTGACAGGGCATTTTACTTCCTGCAAATATTCATTCGTTGGTATTTTATAATTCGCCATTCGCCCATTTGGGTAAATTGGCGCATAGCAATCAAACAATCCAGGGATGCTGTAGTATGGCGTTTCTAAAATTAATCTCTTTGCATTGCCGGCCGCAGCAGTGTATGCGGCTATGCCTGTGCCAAACGACTTTCCATAGATAACAATACTGTCTGCACGGTATTTTGACAATGCCAGTTTATAAACCTGCTTTGCCTGTTCGTATAAAATATGTTCATTCCTGTAGCCCACACTTTTGCCAAATCCGGGGTAATCTTCCATCCATACTTCATAACCATGCCTGGTGAAATTATTTGCAAACCTTGCATAGCGGCCGATATTGCCACGGTTGCCATGAAAATAAATTACCACGCCTTTCCGCATAGAATCTTTCGGGAAAAATTTTACAAGGTTTACAGTGTCAGTACGGTTAAAAGCTAAATCCACTTCTTCAAAAGGCATATCAAATTTCCAGGGCACATTTCTTTCAACCGTAGTTGGATGGAATAAAAATTTTTCTTGTAAATAAAATAATGCAATTCCAATTGCTGAATACAGCAATACGATTACTTTTATCCAGCGAAATAACTTTTTCTTTTTATTGCTCTCCATAAATATTGCATCAACAATATCCAATATTAAATAGCCAATATGTCCCTTAAAAAATTATGGTACTCAGGAAACGATGGTAAATTATTATGGCCGCCTCCATGAATTCTTATCAATGTAATCTTTCTTGGGTTCAATGCCTGCAGCTGTTCGCTTTGGCTTATTGGTATCAGCCAGTCTTTTGTGCCATGAATTATGTAAGTATGGCAATTTACCCTTGTTATCCATTTATCAGTACGCAAATGAAAACGCAATACTAAACGCACGGGCAGTATCGGCAAAAAACGCTGCACTGTTTTTTTGAAATTAAAATAAGGCGCATCCAAAATCAAATAACGTGGCTTGTTGTCGCTGGCAATTTTTGCTGCAAAGCCGCTGCCCAAACTTCTTCCATAAACAAGGATATGGTTTTCGTGGTACATGCTTGCCAGCGTGTCATATACAAACTGCATATCGTTCAGCATATCTTTTTCATTGCGCTTGCCGGTGCTTTTGCCAAAGCCGCGGTAATCAACTAAAACAACATCATAATTATACCTGTAAAAATCTTTTGCATACTTGGCCCATCCTTTTATGCTGCGGCTGTTGCCATGAAAATACAATACCAGCCCATGCGGCTTGCTGCAATGAAAATGCAGCCCATTGATGCGTACGCCTTCTTCCACATCAAAAAATAGTTCTTTAAAAGGCACATCGTATTTGTACTGGAAATCGTGTTTTAATTTTTCAGGTTTGAAAATAAAGCGCTCCTGTAAAAAATATGCAAGCGCCAGCAGCACTATATAGCCAACGATGATATAGATAATTGTTGAAGGCAAATCGGCAAAATCTTTAAAAAAAACTGTTACAAAGATTTAAAGTTAGCTGTTTGCTGCGAAGCCAAAGCACGTTTAATGGGAAACAGGAGAGGGGAATTAAAAAGCAGGCTTTGCCAAACGGAGTTTTAATGCAGGCATTGCTTCAGCCAATGCATTGCTGTAGATTGATTTTAACCCGGCAATATGCTGCTGAAGCGTAAAGTTGTCAAGTGCCCGCTTGCGGCTGTTACGGCCGAGGAAAGTTAATTGCTGCCTGTTGTTTTTCAGCGCCAGCAATTGCATAACAAAATCGTTTTTGCAATTAAGTTTATAGTATGCGGCAGTGTCATCGCATTGCTCTTTAAAAGAAGCTATATTTGTAAGCAATGTTGGTATGCCAAGCGCCATGGCTTCCAGCACACTCAGTGCAAACCCCTCGTACAAAGAAGACATTACAAATAAATCATACTTGCCTATTTGCTCCTGTATATCTGTAGCCTGGCCTTTCAATGTTACATTCAATTTATGCTGGTTGATTGTTTTCTGCAACTCTTCCTGCAGCGGGCCCTTGCCATAAATATCAAGGTGGATATTTTCATTCTTTAATTCTTTGAATGCTTCCAGCAAAAAACGGTGGTTCTTTTGTTCTTTCAAATTGCCAACCGTAACTATCCGGAAAGTTTCTGAGTTTGTTTTTTCTGAAGCTCCTTTAAAAACATTGGTGTCAACAAATGTGTAAAGGTGGCAGGCGTTATGCGGCTTTACATTGATAAAGCTGAAGTATTCATCCAGTGCCCCTTTGGCCACAGCTACAATGGTGCTTTTCCTTATCCGGTAAGTAAGCTTTTCTATCACCCTCATGCGCCACGGCTTGTATTCTATTGATGATGCAACAAACGCATGCACTGTTGTTATTAACGGGATGTTTTTAGGAGTGCCCATTCTTGCCACCACTGTGCTCCAGAATAAATGGCTGTGCACAATGCTCACATTGTTGTTTTTTATTATCCTCCGCAATTTAAAAGCGGCTAATGGTGCCTGTAACGGCGAAGCCATATTAAGGCAATATATGCCGTTGCATTCTACGCCATTGCCAAAATCATTTTCTGGCCTGAGTGTTACAATGATATTATTGTATTCGGGCAGTTGCTTTACCACAGTTACCAGCATGGTTTCTGCTCCGCCCCGGCCAAGGTTGTCAATAATATGGAGTATTGTCTTTTTCAATGGCGTTTGCTTTTATATTGGCATTAAATGCAGGTCAATCATTTCTGTATTGTTGCAAAATTGTTCTTTGGAAATATATTCGCCTTTGCATGTAATATTATAGCGAAGCTGCTCCAGCAAATCGTAAATGTCTTCCAGCTTGTCGCCTTTCTTTTTTATTGGCTCGGGGTGAATGGCCAGTATTACATTGGGCTTATATTTTTTAAGCACCTGCATACCGCCGCAAATTGCATCGTATTCTGCGCCCTCCACATCAATCTTTATAAAATTTACTTTGCTTAGTTTTTTCGACATCACAAAGTTGTCAATCGTGTTTACTTCCACTTCCACGCCATTAAGTTTCCTGTCCTGTTTATAAGCCACAAGGCTGTTGCTGTTGTCTGCTTCGCCTTCCGAAATATAAAAAGTGATTTTCCCCACTTCTTTCCCCATTGCCTGGTTTACCGGGTTTATCATATTGCCCAACTCGTTGATGCGGATGGTTTGGTTTAAAACCGGCACAGTAGTCGGCGCTGGCTCAAACGAAAATATTTTTCCATACTCCCCTGCAATTTTTGCCGCCACTACCGAAAACAAGCCTATGTGGGCACCAATGTCCAGTATGGTGGCGCCTTCGCCACAGCATGATTTCAAAAAAGCAAAATTTTCCTTCTCATAGTTGGAAGGGAAATAGCGTATGTATTTTGCCGGCAGCTTTACGCTTACGCCATTAATGGTTTTGTGAAGCCCCTGGCCAAAGGTGATGGCTTCTAAGAACGAGTAAATGGGCTTTGTGTTTATCATAGTTAAACGGCTTTGGGTGGTTTGAGAAATAATATCAGGCTCAACTGCTTTTTTGCCAGCAGCATTATTATTACCATCACTGTAAAAGACACAATGCACACGGAAGCGGCAGCGCCATAAGCGCCCCAGTAACTTGCAAACAGGCTATGCGATGCAATGCTTATGCAAATGGCTGATATGGATACAAAAAGTGCTTTTTGCCTTTGTGTGTTGTGCAGCAGGCAGGCATACAGGAAATAACTTATGCTGCAGAAAAAATTGGCAAGGCAGATAAAAGCATAATAATACAGGCCATCGTGGCAGGAAGCACCTAAGGCAATATTGTATGCCAGCGGCACAGCAATAATGGCCGCACCGGTACCAAGCAACATAGCGCCGGCGTAAAAAAATGCATACCACTTCAATGCAGCATAATTGATTTTATTTTGCCTTAAATGCGTTTGCATTTTTGGGTACACATACCGCATTACTATTGTGCACAGCACAACAATCACCGAGCTAAGCAGGGCTGCTATCCCAAACACGCCGGCTTCTGCAATATCTTTTGTAAAGTATTCAATAAAGAAAATTGCTGCAGGCACCATGCAAAACAAAGCACATTGCATAATTACCAGCGGCATGTTGCGGTTGTATTCAGCCAGCATTATTTTTTTGCTGAAGCTGTTAGCCATAAAGCCTTCTTCTTTAAAATAAAACAGGGCATACAGCGCAGGCATCATGCAGGAAATAAAAAGCGCCGCAGCGCCGCCTTCCCAGCCCCATTCCATAACGCCAGTGAAAAGACCAGCCAGCGTAATTTCTGCCAATGCAATGCCGATGCTGATAAACAAATGCTTGGCTGCATTGCCGCTGTTGCGTACCATTGCCAGCATATGGCTGTTTATGCATTTGAAAAAAACAGCCAATGGTATCATCGCCACCAGCACTGCCGGGAATGCGTAATGTTCCTGCATTTGCTTGCTGAAGATAAAAAGCAGCAACATGCACAGCAAAGTTGCCACCGCAGGCACCATCAGCGTGGCGCTGAAAAAATGGCTGAAACTTTTTTTATCGCTGTTGAAATAAGCATTGCTTACAGATTGCGTTATGCCCATTGACACAACCGGCATTAAAAACAATATTGCTGCATTGAATATCGCAAGCCTTCCAAAATCGCCTGTTGACAATGTGCAGGCAAAATAAAGCAGCAGCAAAAATGAAACTGATTTGCTGATAGCGCCGGACAATGCATACATCGTAGCCGGGCGCAGCTCAATGCCCCTTGCAACCCTTTGTATATTTTGTATAGCTGCCATTATTAATTTTTTATGCCTTTTACTACTGAGGCCACACAGTTGTCATATTTTATTTTCCCTCCCCATACATTGCACATTCCATATTTTTCAAACCAGCCCGATACCGTTTTGATTTTTTGTGGGCTGTCAAATTCCGGGGAAAACATATCGAACGTATCAAGCATACACAACTCTCTCAACTGGTTGTAAGGTATATTCTGTGGCATAGTGCCTTCAATATCGCAAACAGGTATAAAGCGGTTGAAAATTTTGCCAAGCCCAATTTTTGAAATGAACAAACTGGTTTTTATCATCCAGTCAATGTTTTTTTCAATAAGGCTGTATAGTTTTTCATTGCTCATGTTTTTGGTAAAAGGGCGGTACATATATTTTGCCTGTACTTTTGTCCAAACGCCATTTATGCCATAAAAATCCACCACCAGCTCGCCGCCGGGCTTTACCATTTCTATCAGTGCTTTTACCGATTGCTCAAAATCAGGTGTATGCTGCAATACGCCAAGGCAAAGCACTTTGTCAAATTGTGCTTTGGCAAAAGGCATTTCATAAATACTTGCCTGGAATAATTGCAACCTGTCGTGATGGCCATTGTTTTGATAGTTGGCTTCTACAGCGTTGCTATAATCAACACTGAAAACATTGGCGTTGGTATGGTCTAATAAAATTTGTGTAAAGCGGCCTGCACCGGAACCGACTTCTAAAATATTTTTCCCGGTTAAATCTTCCTTTTCCCAATTGGTTTCTGCAAAAAACCTTGTTTTGCTTATGTGGAGCTTACTGGTTTTGTCAACCTGTGTGCCTGCAAACTTATTCCATTGGTAACCGAAATTATGTGTGTAGTTATCATCGCTTACAATGCGGTAAGCGCCATTTTTTTTAGGGAAGGCAAGGGCACAATTTTCCAGCAGCCCTTCTGCAGCCAGCGAAAGCAGTTGATTGTTGAATGGATTGATTAACTGAATCTGCATCAGTAATTACGGAATTGGATTTGGATAACGCTTATTTAGCGATCCGCCTCAGGTATTCACCGTAACCACTCTTTTTAAGTTTTTCAGCTTCGTTCAGCAATTGCTCTTTTGTAATGTAGCCCATGCGCCAGGCAATTTCTTCGGGGCAGCCTATTTTAA
>CAYRRL010000055.1:0-11026 GCA_964426665.1 uncultured Ferruginibacter sp.
CTATAGCATTGGCGACAACCCTAATGTTACAATAGTGTATGCGGTAAGCGACAAGAAGAAAGCAGATGAGTATTTTGCTTCGCCGGCATTGAAGGAAAGAATGAAGGCTGCCGGTATTGACGGCACCCCGGAAACTTTCTGGTACACTGTTGCAAAAAAGTATTAAAATACTTACCTTGCACCTGTTTAAAACTTTGAGGGATTTATATAAAGGCGGCATCACTCAGTGATGCCGCCTTTTTTATGCCTGCTCTGTTAGCAATACGTCAATGTATTGCCTTATGTATTTTTCTTTTTCTTTCCGTTTGTATTGCATGATAAACCGTGGGTGCGGCAGCGGGGTGATTTTTTTAAACCATTTGTATTTTTCATTCAGCCCGGAAAGGAATTTATAATTTTTGCCTTCGCCAATGCAATAGCAGGTATTAGTTGCAAAGCCAATCTCTAATTGTGCAACGATGCTGCTGATAATAAAAGGCGATACAGTTTTTATTAAATCTTTGTCATCGTAGTAATTGATGTTCTTCCCATCCTTTACAAAACCCAGCGGGCACACAGGTGCAATATACCAGTTGCCGTAAAATTTTGAAGGCCCGCCATACGCAGCAATCATTTCATAAATGAATTCTGCGGACAGCTCAGAAGATTGTTTGAATCTGTTTTCAATATTGCAATACTCAGTTAGCTGTTTCGGCGCCGTAAAATTGATGCCGGTAATGCCAGCGCCAAAGCGCCCCGGATTGATGCCAAATAACAGCCCACGCTTTTTATTGCTGCTGTAATATTTGCTGTAAAATGTTTTGATGATTTTTTTTACACCGGCATGCTCTTGCGGAAAAAGCACTTCAATGCCGCCGGGTAAATTTTTGGGTGGCTGTAGGTTGTTGTAAAATTTTATAATCTTATCTGCTGCGCTCAAGTGCTTTAATGTTTGTTGTGTTCTTCCTTGTGGCGTGCCGCATTTTCAATATTCCTGTCAGGCACTATCCACATAAGTGCAACAATAATAAAAATGGCACAGGTGGAATAAGGGTGCAGGACCGCCAGCGGGATGGCAATTGTATAAAGGAGGCACGATAACATGCCTTTTTTTGATTGCTTTTTTAGTACGCCCTGAAAATGTTCGTTGCTTCTTTCGTGTTTCCTGATGGCCAGCAAAAGAATATAATAGGCAATGCCGCATAAATCTGCCAGTACCGCATATATGGCAACAGATGTTTTATCAAAACCGGCCTCCCCCATCCATGCAGTGCCAAAGGGAAGAAGTGACAGCCAGAATAACAAATGCAGGTTGGCCCATAATATTGAACTGTTTACGCCTTTAATAGTATGTATAAGGTGATGGTGGTTGCCCCAATAAATACCCAGGAAAATAAAACTCAGAGCATAACTGAAAAATACTGGCACCATTGGCTTGATATCTTCCCAATGTGTGCTGTGCGGCACTTTTATTTCAAGCACCATAATGGTAATAATGATGGCTATAACACCATCGCTGAATGCTTCAAGCCTGGTTTTTGTCATATTGTAAATATATTTTGTTACAGAATATCAATGCAGATAATATTGCCACAATCTGTTGCTTTAACAACTTTTGGTAAGGTAATTGGTTACTAAGCCTAAAACAAAATCCATGCACTTGCATAAACCTGCCTTCATCATTTCCATAATTGCATTGTTGTTTGCAGCCTGTAGCAAAAAAACACATCCGGCAACTGATAATGCAGGCAAAAGTGCCGCTATAAAAAAACCTGTTGCTAAAAAATCAAAAATACCCACGCCAAAAATTATTACTGTTGACGACCGTGCTGCAAAACAAGCACCAGACGGAAGGTTGTATTATGATATTGAAGGGAAACGCTATTGGAAAAATTATGATGACGGGAAATATTATAAGTACAATAAAAGCATGTATGCCGACCCGGCCTTTAAGCCGCATTAATTTTATTTGCAAAGTTTTGCCTTTCCTGCTCAATTAAATATGTGTATATGTGGGTATCCTCTTTGGCTGCATATAAATTTTAGCAGGATATTTGCCCCTTGCTAACCAAAAAAATAAATATGAAACTGATTGCCTCTGTTGTTGCTTTTGTTGCTTTTGCATCTGCTGCCCATGCACAATTAAAAGCCACGCCTGTATGCCCCACATTTATGGTGGATGTGCTGGAAGGGCATATTAATGAAAAGCTTGACTGTAATTCAACTGCCGGTGAAGTACAAAAAGTTTTCCCCTGCTTTAGCAGCGTGACAGAAGATGCCGGCACTACCTGTGGCGGCGTTATGTACAAAGAAAAAGGAATCTTCTTTTATACATCGAGGAACTATATCGAGATGACTGACAAGTTTACCGGCAAACTGGAACCTGCTTTAATGGGTGTAAACAGAAGCTTGTTGTTTAAACTGCTTGGCAACCCACAAATAAAAGATGCCGCATGGGAAGCTTATCAAACCAAGTACGGCTGCATGGTGCTGTATTTTGACGATAAAGGGAAGGTGAACAAACTGCAGATAAGCACCAAGAAAACAGATTCAATAAAATTATGTGAATAGCCGCCATTGTGTTCTTACTATTGATAAAAAAACACAAGAGAGGGCATTATTTTTTCAGTGACACTGCTATGCAGGGGCTGCTCCGCCGCCAATTGTTTTAAAAAGTGCTGGTAAAAATGCAGGGGATTTTTTGCCGGTTTTATTCTGCTTCTGCTAATGCAGGGGCTACTGCTGCTGTGCTGCCGGCCTTGCGTATAGGGATAACCGTGTACTGCCTTACTGAACGCAATACTTTTTCAATACGCTGTTTTTTTATGTCTTCAGAAATAGAACTGTATGCCCAGGCAGATGCAGGCAGCCAGCCAATGATTGTAGCCTGCATGCATGCGCACAAAATAGCTTCGCCCTTGCGGCTTCTGCTATAAAAAGAAGCACAGGGCATTAGCAGGGCCAGTGATTTGATAGAAATTTTGTTTGCCAAGAGAAGTGTATTTATTTGGTTTATTCAGGTACTACGAACGTACCACAAATCACATTCACCAGCAACCAAAAAAAATCCACATTCATCCGCAAAAATGTGCATAAGTGCTGTGTTGTCTAAAACCCGGAATGTTTACAAAAAAAGGAATTAAAAAAGCACAGCACAATGGCGGTTTATTTATGCATCGGGTATTGCCGGCTCCACCGGTTTTTTAATTTTTCCAGAGATTCCTGCCAGCCTAGTTGGCAGATTTCGACAGGTATCATTTCAGGGATGCCTTCCTGTACAATTTTATATCGGTGCCTACCGGAACTTCGGTAAATGTTACAATAGTGGCCATTTAGCCCGGAAGGTTTGGGTTGTCAAACTGGTCAGTGTATTTTAAAAATTCTGCAGGTTTTATTTCTACATACTTGCCACCAAAGGAGTACCCGTCGCCCGTGCTTAAATTATGCAACGACATACAGTAAGTGCCGCCTACGGTTGCATTCATTTCATGCAACGTGAAAGTAAATCCATAAGGCGATAGCCATAGAGCTGGCTTCTTTAAAGGCATGGAAAACTTTTTCCGGCGGCGCTGCTAATACTCTGTGCAGTGAAACTTTATTAGTTGGCATATTGTATAGTACTTCTATTATTAACTGTTTGTTTGGCTTTTCTGTAGGGCCCGTTTTTATGGTGGTAGCTGGCCCACACAAATTTGGTGATAAAATTTATTTGCCAAGAGTTGGGTTTGTGGCAAAACGCAGGAGGAGTTTCGGAGGGTGCAAATATTTATTTTTTCGGTCTGCGCCCGGCATACTAATGCATGATACGTTTCGTATGCCGGGGTATTAGATTGAATAAACGCTTTACAAATTATCCACCCTTGCTTCCAAATCTGCCTGCAGCGTGGCGGGCAGCCTTGTCAACAAATCGTAGCCTGTGGCTGCTTCAATATTATCAACGCTCACACGGTAGGTTTTCCAGTTAAGGCCAAGGGAATTTGTATTGGGCACATCCACCGCTATTACCCTGGTGCCGCTGTTTACCCTGCTGCTGTCACTGTTGCCATTGGGCAATACCACAGCCACTTTCCAGATGCTGGCCGGCACTGTTACCCTGCCTGCATCAATAGTGGTGGCAAAGCCGCTGCTGCCGGTGCCGCCTATGCCATAGTGGCCCATAATGGTATATACTTCGTAGCCCAGCGTTACAAGCCGCCGCAGCGAATCTTCCAGGCGAGACCATACTATTTGGTTATTGGTAGAGGCCTGCGGTATAATATTCGTCATTAAAAAAGTGGAAGAATTAGCATCTACCGTGCTTGTCCTGTCGCCCGATGGAGTGTTGTGCCCTTTATCAAAACCAGAGCCTGAATAAGATGCCGGCGTTACACGGTACCAGCTTGCAGGCAATGTATTGTCTTCCCTAAAGTCTTCCTGGCGGGATATGCCGCCAAGGTCCGCCGGGTAAAGGTGCCAGCAAACCCAGTTGGGTATGCCCCTGTCTCTGCTGTAAGAAAGGGCGTAGTATGGCTTCCGCATCAGGAAATTGTTCACGCTGTCTAAATTAATAGCAGCATTGCCGGGGTTGCCGAAATACATATGGTCATTATCATCAAGCACGCCGGGCAGTTCGCCGCCTTCCACGCTGATGGCGAAAGTGCAGGTATTGCCCTGCGTGGAAATATTGAAAGTATTGATAGTGCCATACACAGGGGCGCCGCCAATGGCAGGAAGCGTTATAAATTGTTCGCCTGTGGTTGTAAGGCTGTCTTTAACAAAAAAGCCGTAGCCATTGGTGCCGGGCACCGATATGGAATAGCTGCCTGCCGTGGTTACGTTTATTTTTAAAATTATTTTATTGGCTGCATTCATGGGTACGCCTGTTTTGTAAACGCCTTCTACCTGTATTGGGTTGCAGTTGCCTGCCCCATCCAATAAAGTAAACACAGCCACTTTGGGCTTGGGCGGCACAGGCGCAGGCGGCGTGGGGGTAACTGTTTCTTTTTTGCAGGATACTGCTGCAAACAGCAAAAAGGCAATCGTGGTATATTTAAACATGGCGTAAAAATACGGGGAAAATGGGTAGGGTGAGCGGAGGCAACGGTTATTGTATTTGGCAGGGGTTTGTTATTGGCCCGGAGGTGCTGTATAGCGCTCAAAGGGGTTATGGTAGGGTTATACCTTTTGCAAAGGTTTGTGGTTGTATGAACCTATCTGCTTCAATCGAAAAAGTGGCTCGTAAGAGCAGGAGCAGAGCGGCAGGGAAAGAGTGTGCCCAGTTCAAACTATGTGAAATTGTTGATTTCAAATTTTTGCAGCAGATGTAAAACCAAAGCTTGCGTTGGTGGCATACGGATGAAAAATATGTTTGGTGCGCCACCCCATGGCAAGGAGGCAGCAGCCCTGAAGGAAATATTTATGCTTATATGCCGTAACCATACAAACTGCTTTGCGCTTATAAAATAAGCCAGCAGCTTAGAAAAACTGCTGGCCCCATTCATATTGCATTGCTGTTGCTGAAACCTGTTAAAGAAGATGTATGTTTCCCGTGTTTAAAAAACAGCTTCAGGCTACCATGCCGTAATTTTTTTCCCGTTTTTATTTAGCAGCGTGCCCGGCTTTTCCTGGAATACCAATTGCTCGGGCGCCTCCAGTATTTTGCCTTTGGCATCCACAAATTCGTGCAGGGCATGCATTTTGCCTGCTGTCAGGCCGTCCTGTAAAAAGTCTTTCAGCAGCATCAACTGGTCGGGTGTTTTTTGCAGGTGGCCCTTAAAATTTTTGCTTGTATTGGCAATGCCTGCTTTTTTTGCCACTGCCCAAGCCACTTGCCGCCTGAAAATCTTGGGCATAATGCTGGGGCCTTTGTCCTCGCCAATGGTGAATTTTTTTACAGTGTTGGGCTTTCTGTAAATGAGCTTCCAATCAAATTTTGAGGCGTTGGTACTGATAGACTGGCTGGTGCGCCCTTTAATTTTTTTTCCTTTAGCCCATGCCGTTAAGAATGTATTTATTTCCTCTGGTTTCATTGAAGTGTAAAAGGCAGGGCTGCACCAGCCATTTTCCACCAGCCACAGGTTTATGTCTTTGCCGTTGCCCACCAATACGTTTCCGATAAACCTGCCGTAAGTATCTATTGCTTCAAAAGGTTTTTCCACTTTCGATTCAAACACAGCGCTTATTGTTGCTTTGCCATTGGCAAATGATTTTAGGTGGGCAGCGAGCGCCACGGAGGCGCTTTCTGCAAAATGCTGCCGCTTTTCTTCTTTGTTTATCTTGTTGAACCCGGCCCGTTTTGTTTTCGTGATGCTGTCGCTTTGCTTTAGCGGCGCAGCTTTGTAGTGAAGCTCAGGCGCATCCACGCCCTGCAGCCTTACGGTAATCGTTTGCACACCGTCTTTGGCCCTTGTTTTAATTACTTCTTTTGAAACCTGCCCCACCGACTTGGCATCTTTGAACGCATTTGTTTTTTTGAATTTTGCAGCGCCATCTTCTTTGTATTCAAAAGAACCGCCTTTTACCACTAATTGTATTTTAGTGGTGTCTGCATCGGCTTCGCCCTTTGGCCAGAATTGTTCCAGTTCAATAATACCCTTTACCCTTAGTGTGCCCATAACAATATTTTTTAGTGGTGAATGATTTAGGGTGTAAAGGTTTTTCTAATTATTTATTTAAACAACCGTGTTTTCACCGGAAAAACACCGTTTTTTCACCGTCGTTTTTTGAGGAAAACACTGTTTTTTTATTGCAGGAAAATACATATAGGTACACCGGTGGGCTTTTTTGACCTTGTGGCAAAGCAAAATAAAAAGCCCTTCAGCAATGAAGGGCCCTGCATTTTTTATGCGTAGTTGAGGTGAAAACTATTTCAAATTGTGATACACTTTTTGCACATCGTCGTCCTGCTCCAGTTTGTCAACAAGTTTTAATACATCCTGTGCGGCTTCTTCGCTTAACTCTACAGTAGAAGTTGGGATACGGGTTAATTCGGCAGTTACCACTTCTATCTTTTTTTCTTCCAGGGCCTTGCTCATATTGCCAAACTCATTGTAAGCGGTGCGGATGATGATATTGCCTTCGCTGTCTTCGCCAATTTCTTCCAGGCCGTAGTCAATCAGTTCCAGCTCCAGTTCTTCAAGGTTTTGCCCGTTGTTCTTTACTTTGAATTCGCCCATGCGGTTGAAGCCAAAAGCCACGCTGCCGCTGGTGCCCAATGCGCCGCCGCCTTTAGTAAAGTGCATGCGTACATTGGCAACCGTTCGGGTGGGGTTGTCGGTAGCGGTTTCCACTAATATGGCAATGCCATGCGGCGCATAGCCTTCGTACAAAATTTCATCATAGTTCACCAGGTCTTTGCCGGTGGCTCTTTTAATAGCGGCTTCCACCCGGTCTTTTGGCATGCCTACGCTGCGTGCATTTTGAAAACAGCGGCGCAAAGCTGCGTTTGAGTTGGGGTCGCTGCCACCGGCTTTTACTGCAATCACAATTTCTTTACCGATACGGGTAAAATTTTTGGCCATTTTGTCCCAGCGGGCAAACATGGCGCTTTTGCGTACTTCAAATATCCTTCCCATAAAATAAGGTTTAGGGTTTAAGGTTTAAGGTTAGTATACCTTATACCATTTACCTGTTCGGGCGCAAAAGTAAGGAAAAGGGATTTTTGATGAAAGGGCTTATTTGCTAATTTTAGCCTGCATGAATACGCCGCTTCTCCAGATAAAAAACCTCTCTGTCCATTTTTCTTCAGCGCCTGTAGTGAACAGTGTTTCATTTAATATAATGCCCGGCGAACTGGTGGCTGTGGTGGGGGAAAGCGGCAGCGGCAAATCGGTTACAGCTTTATCGCTGTTGCAACTGTTGCCAAAGCAGGCTGTTGTAAAAGGGCAGTTGTTGTTTTCAAAAAACAATTTGGCGCCTGTTGACCTTTTGCTGACGGATGAAAAAAATATGCGGCAGCTGAGGGGCAAAGATATTGCGATGGTATTCCAGGAACCGATGACAAGCCTTAACCCGGTGTTTAACTGTGGCAAACAAGTGATGGAAGCCATACAGCTCCACCAAAAAGCAACTGCTGTTGTTGCAAAACAAAAAACAATTGAATTGTTTGAAAAAGTAAAGCTCCCAGACCCTGCTTCTATCATCAACCGCTACCCACATGAACTAAGCGGAGGGCAAAAGCAGCGTGTGATGATTGCAATGGGCATGAGTTGCAACCCATCTTTATTAATTGCAGACGAGCCTACCACTGCATTGGATGTAACAGTGCAGAAAACAATTTTAGAACTGATAAAAGAACTGCAGAAGCAAACAGGCATGAGCGTGCTGCTGGTAACGCATGACCTTGGGCTGGTGGCGGATATTGCTGATAAAATTGTGGTGATGAATAAGGGCGAAGTGGTGGAGCAGGGCATTGCGGCCGATGTATTGAACAACCCTCAGCATGAATACACAAAAGCATTGCTGCAATGCAGGCCGGGCTTGCATGAAAAAGGGGAGCGGCTGCCGGTGATAGGCAGCCAGTTGCCGGTGGTGGGTGATGTATCTGCTAAAGTTGTAAATACATATGATAATAGTGAGGCTGCACAACTGATCGCCGGCCACCAATCACTCACCACAGTATTAGAGGTAAAAGATTTAAAAGTACACTACCCGGGCCGGAAAGCTTTGTTTGCAAAAGCGCCGGAGCCTTACAAAGCCGTGGATGGGGTTAGCTTTACCGTTAGCAAAGGCGAAACAGTTGGTTTGGTGGGGGAGAGCGGCTGTGGCAAAACTACTTTGGGCAGGGCAATATTGCAATTGGTGCCGGCAACATCTGGCAAAGTTATTTTGAACGGCGTTGATTTGTTGCAGTTGCCAGCAAAGCAAATGAAAACCCTGCGCAAGGATTTGCAAATTGTTTTTCAGGACCCTTATGGTTCATTGAACCCAAGAATAACAATTGGAGATGCTATTGCCGAGCCAATGCAGGTGCATGGCATTGTTGGCGGAGGCAGACAAAGAAAGGGCAAAGTAGTGGAGTTGCTGGAGAAAGTAAATTTAAAAGCAGAACATTTCAGCCGCTACCCACACCAGTTTAGCGGTGGGCAAAGGCAGCGCATTTGTATAGCAAGGGCTTTGGCATTAAACCCATCATTCTTAATTTTTGACGAAAGCGTAAGCGCCCTTGATGTAAGCGTGCAGGCGCAAGTGCTGAATTTGCTGAACGATTTGAAAAAAGAATTCCAGTTTACTTCTGTTTTTATTTCTCACGACCTTTCAGTAGTCCGTTACATAAGCGACCGCATAATGGTGATGCAGCAAGGCAAAATTGTGGAAGAGGGATTGGCAGACGATATTTATTTCAACCCACAGCATGAATATACCAAAAGGCTGATTGATGCGGTGCCGGGAAAAAAGCTGGCAAGAGGTTGATGGATGATGCCTGGTTAATACCTGTAATTGTAATTCCCATAACTCCCATACTCATAAAAATTCTTGGCACTCGGGTGAAAGGCAAACAACAGTTTTTTTAACTGTTCTTGAAATTGTTCTTCTATGGGCTTATCTTCTTTTATCTTTTTATCAGTCATGTTTGTCAGTTTATCGTTGCTGCCAGCTTCGTTTTCATTTTCCGGTTGCAACCCACTTATGCCTATCTTCCAGCCATCTTCTTTTTTAACCCTATATTTAAAAAAATACACAAAACCTTTTTTGTTTTTGTATGAAGCGCTTCGTTTGCAGACTAAGGCAATGGAATCAATCTTTTCATAGCCTTTGTCCATTACTAAATAGCTTCTGGCTAAATCAACTTGTGTTTTGTATTTGGCAGGGAATTTATCAAGCCGGTTTATCCTTTCCAATGCTGCAAACAATTTCCCCCGTTGGTTGTCTTTAGCTGCTGCGTTTGTAAAAATGCTGTCGGGTACTTCAAGTTTGTTTTTCAACAGTACAACAGCTGTATTAATTTTTACATTGTCATCTTTGCTTTGCAACAACTTGTCAAAAAGCTTTGAAACACTGGTGTTTTGTTTGTAAAATGGCGCCAGCAATGTTGCACAATCTTTCAACTCATTGCTGTGTTCATTGTTGCTGTATCTATCGGCTCGGGCAGGTACTGCATAATCAACTGCATTATCATCATCTTTTTTATTTTCTGCCTCCATCTTTTTTTCGTCGCTGTTTTTTTGTTTCATAGCTATTTTGGCATCAAACAAAATTTTTCCTAACCAGTTTTCATATTGCGATGGTTTCACCAATCCGCTGTCAACTAGCCTCACTAATAAATCCATCACTGGTTTTTTATAATCATCCAGCGTTGTTAGCTGCAAAATTTCAGGATACAATTCTTTTGCCAACAGAAGTGTGTCTTCAAAACTATTGAAAAGGTATTCGTAAGAAAAATCGCTTTCGTACACAGGTGGGTCTTGCAGCACCAACTCTTTAAATGCTTCAGCAGCCGCTTTTGTTTTGTGCCTTGCTAATGCTTCCACCGCTTCGTTTTGAAACATGCTGGTGTCGGCTGTTTGATTATAAATCCATTTCAGTTTTTCAACTACTGCCGGCTTTGTGCTGTCTTTAATGTAGCCAAGCTCTGCAATCAGTTTTGTTTTTACATCAAAGTAATTTTTGTAAGCAGGCGATAGTTTTTTCAGCGCTTCCATAATTTTAGGCACGCCGGCTTCGCCGTAATATACCCCGCCGATAGCTTTTTGCGCTTTGGCTATTGTAGCGCTGTCGCTGCTAAATAGGTGTGAAAAAAATGTATCGAGCCGGCTTTCGAAAATATCACGGCCCTTTATTTTAGCATCTGCAGTAAAGCTGTTGAAAAAACTTTTGGCAAAACTGCTTTGCTGCCCAAGCGTATCGCTTATGGAAAGCAGGGTGAACAGGTAATTGTTTTTGAGCAGTATGCTGCTGTTGATTTGTTTGGACGAACCGGTGTCCCTTAGTGAAAAAGTGTAACCGCACACGCCATCTGGTTTTACAAAATATTTTTTATTGCAAAAAACCATGCTGCTGCTGTTGTCAAAACTTTCTAATTGTTTTGTCCAGAATGTTGCCGTGTCTTTTGAATGGTAGTAATCTTCCA
>CAYRRL010000056.1:0-10957 GCA_964426665.1 uncultured Ferruginibacter sp.
ATTGCCTTTGTTTATTTCATCATTCATTTCGCCAAGCAATTCACTGCTTACTTCGCTAAAGTTGTTTACAAAATTCAAGGGGTTCTGTATTTCATGGGCAATCCCTGCCGTTAGTTCGCCCAGTGAAGCCATTTTTTCGGATTGCACCAATTGAGCCTGTGTTGATTGCAAATTTGCTAATGTTTCGCCCAATTTTTTATTGGCGATATGTTTTTGCCGGTTGTTCCTGTATAGTATAATAGCAACAGCAAGCAAAACAACAAGCCCTGACAACAGCGCATACATTTTAATGCTGGTGCGGAGGGTTTCTTTTTCCTTTTCAAGGCTCATTTGCCTCTGTTGCTCGTCGTAGTCAATATTCTGGAACTGCTGCACCAGTTTTGAATTAAAAAGGCTGTCGTTTATTTTGATGATTAGCTCCTGGTATTTTACAAGGCTGTCATTATTATTATTGTAGTATGTTGCAAGCGAACGGTAGCACCTCAGCAGCAAATCAGGCGCATCAAGTGTTTGCGCCATAGTAAGGGCATTTTTAATATTGGTTAGCACCGAATCTTTTTGCCTGGCTTGTTTGTAGTAATCGGCAAGCAGTAATTTGCTTGCCACATAGCCCCTGAAATATTTTTGCTGAATACTTGCATCTGCGGCTTTCTTAAAATATGCAGCGGCTTCCTGCTGGTTGCCTTTAGCAAGCCATGCCCTGCCCGTATTTAAAAAAATAGTGCCAAGGTACCGCTCATATTTTTCCTGAACCGCTTGTTCATAAGCTTTGGTTTGAAAAAATAAAGCGGAATCAGTTTTTTTTGCAAGCAGGTATATGCGGCCCAAAGCGCTGTTGGTGATGCACTGGAGTTTTATATTATTCGTTTGCTCAGCCAGTGCCAACGATTGTTTTTCAAGCTGGGTTGCCTTTTCCAAATTGGTCATATTGCTGTATAAAATCCCCATGTATTGGTATATGTGGCTCAATTTATCCAGCCGCTGTTTTTCAGGAGCAATACCCCTGTCAGTAAATTCATCTGGCACAGGGTAATGCTTGTTGAGTATTTTTTTTTCGCAATCCGGGTTTTCGGCAATAGCCACAGCCGATAAAAAATTTTGCAGCGCACGTGGGTAATTGCCTTTGTTGATTAATGCATAGCCCATTTTGCCAAGTGCATGTGCTTCTTCAAGTTTAAGCTGAAGTTTTTGAGCAGTGGTTTTTGCCATTTCTGCATACCGGTATGTACTGTCAGGATTTATTTCGGAATAAAATTCAACAATATCATTTTGAAGAAAAAGCTTTGAAGTGTCATTGGTGGCTGCCAGCAACTCTTTCTTTAACTGATTAATATCTTCCTGCTGGGCATTGGCAGCAGTAAAGCTGAAAAGCAAAAAAGTTATTTGAAAGAGTATTTTCATTTATTGGTTGTATACTTTTTTAAATACAGGATGCCCGATAAAAATGTAAGTATTTTTAAAACACCGGCAAAGCTATTTTACCTGGCCAAGGTATTTATCAAACCATTGCAATGTCTCTTTCACAAAATCCATTCTCGGCACCAGATGCCCGGCCTCATACACAATTCTTTTTTTGTCTTCTTTTGGCGTGCCGAGAAAATCATACATAGGTTTCTGCGATGTTTCCACCGGGAAAAACAAATCATGCCTGCCATTCAGCATCAGCACAGGCTGGGTTACACGGGGCAAATAATTTATCTGGTCTGCTTCGGGCAATGATTTATTCATCACCATGCCGCCAACATTCAGCACCACTGCTTTTATTCTTTTTTCCAACGCTGGCATTATGCCGCCCATATAGCCGCCCCAGCTCCAGCCGAGATAGCCCAGTTTATCAACCTGTATGTCTTTTCTTGTTTCCAGATAATCAATGCTCCTGCCAATATCTTTTCGCCACATTATCAAATGGTCTTTGTAAAAAACTGTTTCGTCAGGCAGGTCGCTTTTCAATTCATCATGCCTTTCGCAGGTGCCTTTGTAAATAGGGTACATGAGGGCCCTGCCGCTTTTTAAAATAAAATCAATGCGGCCGTTAACGGATAATGGGTCATAGGCCTTAAGATAAATATTATTGGAGCCAGGGTAGAAAAGGACTGTTTGGTATGGCGCCTTAAAACCTTTTGGCAGGTACAGCCAGGCCTGCGCCCTTTCATTATTGTAGCCTGCATCAAAAGTTATTTTTTCTGCTGTCCACGATTCATTGTCAAGCGTTGCTTCAATCTTTTCGTTCAATGCCGTTTTATCATACAAAAATTGCTGCCGGTAAATGTCAAATGTTTTATCATCCACCGGTTTTTCTTTTTTATAATCCCTGAAAGCCATTGGCACTGGTTTCATTAAAGCTGGCATGGCAGTATCGCCGGGCAATTGTTTTATGCAGCGGAAACCATTGGCGATGCTCCTGTCCATGGCAGGCTGCAGGTAGCTGTCATTAAAAGCATAAGTGGGCTCATTCCATCCGCCTCCTAAAATGTAATGTTCATCTATATTTTTGTTGCTGTTGCTGCACCATTCCCTTGCATTGCCTGCTATATCATAAATGCCGAATGTGCTGTAGCCTGCATTGCTGCCAACTGCTGTTGTATTTTTCCCATTAAAATTGCTGAGTGCCACAATGAACTGTGTGCGGCTTGTTTCAGCCACAACGCTCCAGTGAAAAACGGTGGGCAATTGTTTTTGTGCATACACTGCATAAGCAGCCGCTTCGTACCAGCTGATACCTGTTACAGGGAAGTTTTCCTGCCCGTCGGGGTACGTGCCTGCTTCCCAGTTAGCAGGGCCGGGCCTTCCTGTTTTGTCAACGAACAATGCCAGTGCAGCATCTGATGTGATTTCTTTGCCGTTTTGATAAAAAGTATTCTCCCAGAATTTTTTATTGCTGTAGCCGCCTGCATCCATAAAAGCTTTGTAATCTTTATTGGTTACTTCGTATTTGTCTATTAAAAAAGAAGGCACGTCTTTATTGCCGTTAGCTTCCAGCCCCACTATATACATAAGGGTGTTTTTTGCAGGTATGCGTACCATGTTGGCCGGCAGGCTGCCTTCTTTGTCTAAAATAATATTGGAAGAGTCTTTCCAGTTTTTAAAGGAAGCAGCAACGCCTGCATATTCCACAGTTTGGTAGCCTTTTTTTCTTATTTCCATCCGCAGGTAGGGGCGTGGCAACCGTACATCTTTAAAAGGCGTGGTGCCGGCAAGCCGCCATTTGCTGTTAGGTTTGTCATAGTCTTTCCACCACAGTTCGGCACCGGCAGGGTTAGTTGCCATTGAAAGATTGGTGGAAACAGTGGGCCATAGTTTTAATAATGCAGAATCGTTGGGCAAATATTTTTCTGCGGCCAGTGCCATATCAAATGCTTCTGTTGGCGGGGCAAAATTATCATTTACTAATTTTTCAATGGCCGGCAGCAACTCATTTTTTGCATGTTGTTTTTTCATCCATGGGTTGATGAGAAAAAACCAGGAAAGCGATACGGCTATGATTGCAGCAGCAATTTTTGCAAGGCTTGCCATTTTGCTTTTCTGCGATCTTTGTTCTTTGTATTTTTCGCCTTTGCCTTCCAGTTTAATATTGTGCGGCACTGTTAAGCCTGCATTGCTGATGGCAAAAATTTCAACAGGCTCTTTTACATTCTTCAATAAGTATTTGCCTAAAGAAGCTGTTTGCAAATCGCTCTGGTTTTTTATATCATCATATACTTTGGCTGAAACAAAAATGCTGCCCGGCACCGCCAGCGATTCAAGCCGTGATGCAATGTTTACGCCATCTCCAAATACATCATTTTCTTCAAACACTGTATCTGCCTGGTGTATTCCAATACGCATGGGTACTTTGGGTGCCTGCTGCATTTCTAATTGCAATGCCAATGCAGCCCTCACACATTCTGCCGCACTGTCAAAACTGCAAAGCGCCCCATCGCCACTGAATTTAATAAGCCTGCCATTATGCAGCCTTATTTCCAAATCCAGCTTTTGTTTCATTTTGTCCCTCAGCCGCAGGGCAAGTGCTTCATCATCATGCATCATGGCAGTATAACCGGCAATGTCGGCAAACATAATGGCGGCTAGCTGGCGGGTTTGTGGCATTGCAACAAATATTTATTTTGGTAAAATTATAATGAACCTTGTCCCTTCGCTTTCTTTGCTTTCCACTTTCAGTTCCCCGCCATGTGCTTTTATAATATCATAACTCAAACTTAACCCCAATCCTGTTCCCTGCCCGGTAGGCTTGGTGGTAAAAAATGGCTGGAATATTTTTTCTTTGATTTCATCAGGGATGCCATTGCCATTATCGTCAACAGTAATCAAAACCTTGTTGTTCTCTTTTTTTGTTGAAACTGTAACCGTTGGCTCGTAACCTTCGGGTTGTAGTTTCTTCTTTTCATTCACTGCATAAAAAGCATTGTTGATTAAATTTAAAATTACCCTCCCAATGTCCTGTGGCACAATATTTACTTTACCGATTGAATTGTCAAATGATGTTTCAATTTTTGCGTTAAAGGATTTGTCTTTTGCCCTCAGGCCATGAAAGGAGAGCCGGAGGTATTCATTGCATAAAGCATTAATATCAGTTGGCTCTTTTTGCCCGCTGCTGCTGCGGCTGTGTTGCAGCATTCCTTTTACAATGGCATCGGCACGCTTGCCATGATGGTTTATCTTTTCTTCGTTGCCCTCAATATCTTTTGCAATTGCTTTAGCGCCATCATAATTCCCTTTTTCAATTTCTTCTTTCATTTCTGCAATCAGTTCTTTATTCACTTCGCTAAAGTTGTTGACGAAGTTCAAAGGGTTTTGTATTTCGTGGGCAATGCCTGCCGTTAGTTCCCCAAGCGAAGCCATCTTTTCGGCCTGGATAAGCTGGGCCTGTGTGGCCTGCAATTGCTGGATAGTATAAGCAAGCCGTTCATTTTTTAATGCCAGTTCCCTGTTGGTTTTTCTTTTGTTTGAATAAAAAAACGCCAGCCCCACAACAAACAACCCCAGCAAACCAACAATGCCAAACAGGTAATATTTTATTTTTTGGTTGCTTTTGTTCTGTGCATCCAGCAGTAATATTGCATTTTCTTTTTCCTGCATTTTTTTCTCCGCATCAAAACTGGAGGTACGGGCATCGTTTATTTCATGTATGGTTTGTTGTTTTAATTCAAATGCTTCAGTAAGTGTTTTATATGCCTGCGCATTATCCCCTGCGGTGGCGTAAGCTTTTGCCAGCAGCACAAGGCAATCAATTAATGTGGCCCTCAGGTTAAGCTGCCTTAACTGGCTGGCTTCATTTTGCAAACTGGCAACAGCATCTTTTGCTTTGCCTGTCAGCAGGTAAATAGCCCCTCTATGATATTCCGGCAGCAGTTCGCCAAAGTAGCTGTTAAGGGGCAGGTGAAACGAGTCTCTAAACTGCGTAGCTTTATCAATATAAAACAAGGCCGAGTCAAATTGATTTTTGCTTATAAAATCAACGCCTTTTTCCTGGTAAAAATGAGCATACTCCAGGGGAGGGGAATTGTACATTTTATAATACTTTAAGGCAACGTCATAAAAGTAGCTGCTGCTGTCGCTTTTTTGCAATGTCTTGCAGCGTGCCATTTGCAAAAAAAGAAATGGCGCATCCAGCATCAGCAAAGGCGAGTCAAGCCCATTGTAATTGCGGATAGCTTCATTCAGGTAAGGCTCCGCTATGGCAGGTTTCTTTTCTGTTATATAGTAGCTCCCCAAAACAGCATACCTGTTTACTTTGCCGGCTTTGCCAAGCAAAATAGACCCTGTAGGCATTTTGGGGCCTGGCTGGTTATCATTTAAATAAGAAATAGATTTAAGCTGGTAATAACTGCTTTTTTCAATAAGGCCAAGACGGAAGTAAGAGCCGGACAGGACATTTTCAGCAATGGAAACAGCATCTGAATCGTTGGCTGCTATGTATTTTTTTTCCAGTTCACTGTAATATTCATTCATCTCATTCAGTTTCCCCAATGCCCGGTACGGAAGCCGCAAATTCCGGATGATGCCTAACAGCGAATAATGGCCATATTTTGATTGGTTGTTGCTATAGCCCTTCGCAAATAGTTTGCCTGCGGCTATGGCCTTATTATATGCTGTTTCTGTGTTCAATTCAATGAGCCTTGTAAAATAGCTGTTCATCAAATCATAATAATCCTGTTCTTCCAGTTTTGTTTTGAGGTTGATGATTTCCGTTGTGATTTTGTCATTTACCAAAGCGTCTTCCGGCAATGAGTACAGTACATCATAAGCAGCTTTAAGAACGTTTGTGTCAGATGGCTTTTTTATGCTTTGCAAATAAAATATCAAGGTATCGCTTGCAGCAGGTGGCTGGCTTTGGGCTGATGGTACCCATAGCACTATGAGAGCGATGGCAAGCAAAATTAATTTACAGCGGTGCTTCATATTATATTGAATAAATGCAAGAATTGTTTTGGCATAAAAGAATGAATGCGTTCTACGGGGGTTCTTGTTCTTTCCCGGTTTGCCACCGGCGGTGTAAGGTATAAAAAAGAGTTATAATTTATCCTTGTGCCTGCAATATTAAATCCCTTACTTTTGCGCCCATGACAATTGAAAATTTAAAAGCTATAAGAGACCGTGTTCTTGTCTTGAGGAGGTTTCTTTGACGTCGCTAACAGAGAAAATAAAATAGCAGAATCCAAACAGCTTTCCCTAAGCCCCGGTTTTTGGGACGACAACGAGCGGGCAACATCCATCTTAAAAGAAATTAAGGCCAATGAATATTGGGTAAACCTTTTTGAGGAAACCAATACCGCTGTGGAAGACTTTGCCGTGCTCTTTGAGTTTTGGAAAGGCGGCGATGCCACTGAGGAAGAAACAAAACAAGCTTATGACAAGGCTTTGCAAATGGTGGAGGATGCTGAATTCAAAAGCACACTCAACCAACCGGAAGACGAACTGCCCGCTGTGCTGCAAATAAACTCCGGGGCAGGCGGCACCGAAAGCCAGGACTGGGCCCAAATGCTGGCACGCATGTACCGCATGTACGGCGAAAAGCAGGGTTGGTCTATAAAAGAACTGGACTGGCAGGATGGAGATGGCGCAGGCATTAAAACCTGTACCTATGAATTTGAAGGGCCGTTTGCCTATGGCTTTTTAAAGGCGGAAAGCGGTGTGCACCGGCTCGTCCGCATTTCGCCATTCGACAGCAATGCAAGGCGGCATACATCTTTTGCTTCGGTAAATGTTTACCCCTTGGTTGACGACACCATTAAAATAGATATTAACCCCGCCGACGTAAAAATGGAAACCAGCCGGAGCGGTGGCGCAGGCGGCCAAAACGTAAACAAAGTGGAAACCAAAGTGCAGCTAACGCATATCCCGACAGGCATTGTGGTGGTGTGCCAGCAGGACCGCAGCCAGCTTGGCAACCGGGAGCTTGCAATGCAGATGCTTAAAAGCCGGCTGTATGAAATAGAATTGCAAAAACGCAATGAAATACGGGATGCTGCCAACAGCAAAAAGAAAAAAATAGAGTGGGGGAGCCAGATACGCAGCTATGTATTCCATCCTTATAAAATGATAAAAGACCACCGCACCGATTATGAAGTGGGCAATGTGCAGCCGGTGATGGATGGGGAACTGGATGGGTTTATCAAGGCGTATTTAATGAACGAGAAGGAGCATGCATAATTTGGGAATTTGGTGATTTGAAGATTTGATAATTGGGCTTTTACTAATTATTAAATTTATTATTTTAGTTGTGGCTTTTATTTTTTAGATTCTCAATCATCACAGCTCCAAATCTTTTTTTTGCAATCAAATAAAGAACAACCAAATCTTATTGTGGCTTTGACTTTTGAATTTGCATTGAAAATTATTCAGTATGTGGAGTAGCTCGGACAAAAACATAAATATGTTATAGAAAGGCAGTTGCTGAAATCCGGGACTTCGGTAGGTGCAAACGTAAGAGAAGCCCAAAATGCTGAAAGCAAACCAGATTTTATTCATAAAATGAAAATTGCAGCAAAGGAAGCTGATGAAACAGAATATTGGTTGTTACTTTGTAAAAAGCCTGATGGTTGCTACGATTGTGAAGAATTAATTGCTCATTGTAATTCCATCATCAGGATATTGCCAAAAATAATTGCATCATCTAAATTAAAGTAGCTGACTCCCATTTCCAAATCACCAAATTTTCAAATCATCAAATTATGAACTTCGGAGATTTTTATTACCCCATACCCGCCAACGAGCCGGTATTAAACTATGCACCGGGAAGTGCCGAAAAGAAAAGATTAAAAGAAGTACTGGCTGAATTAAAAAGCCAAAAGATAGATGTGCCGATGTACATCGGTGCAGAAGAAGTAAGAACCGGCAAAACGCTGGAGTTGCGCCCGCCGCATGAGCGCAACCATGTGCTTGGGCAATTCCATACAGGCGAAGCAAAGCATGTAACCAAAGCTATTAACGCAGCATTAAGGGCAAAAGACAAATGGGCCAACATGAGCTGGGAAAACCGGGCTAACATTTTTTTAAAAGCCGCCGACCTTATTGCTACAAAGTACCGCCCTTACATGAACGGGACTACCATGCTTGGGCAAAGCAAAAACTGCTACCAGGCAGAAATTGATTCTGCATGTGAAATAATAGACTTTCTCCGTTTTAATGTCCATTTCTTAAGCGATATATACAGGCAGCAGCCTGTCAGCAGCCCCGGTGTAAACAACAGGCTGGAGTACCGCCCACTGGAGGGTTTTGTGTTTGCATTAACGCCTTTCAACTTTACAGCAATTGGCGGCAACCTGCCCACCAGCGCTGCTATGTGCGGCAATGTGGTGGTATGGAAATGCGCCAATACACAGGTCTTCAGCGCACAAATGTTCATGCGTATTTTAAAAGAAGCAGGCCTGCCCGATGGTGTTATCAATCTTGTTTATGTGGATGGCCCAACAATTGGCGAAGTGGTTTTCAACCATCCTGATTTTGCCGGGATACACTTTACCGGCAGCACAGGCGTGTTCAATAATATCTGGAAAACAGTTGGCGCCAATATGGCTTTATACAAAACCTACCCACGGCTTGTAGGCGAAACCGGCGGCAAAGATTTTGTGATGGTGCACAAAAGCGCTGACCCTGATGTGGTGGTGGCAGCTTTGGCCCGGGGCGCTTTTGAATACCAGGGGCAAAAGTGCAGCGCTGCTTCAAGGGCATATATACCAAGCAATATGGCGGCTGAAGTAAGGAAAAAATTGGTGGCCGAAGTAAAGGCCATGAAAATGGGCACGGTGGAAGACTTCACCAACTTTGTAAATGCAGTAATTGATGAAAAGAGTTTTGACAAACTGGAAAGCTATATCCGTGGCGCAAGAAAGAAAGACGCAAAAGCAAAGATATGGGTAGGGGGCAAATGCGATAAAACAGAAGGCTACTTTATTGAACCTACTATTATTGAAGCGCTCGACCCCCATTATGTAACTATGTGCGATGAATTATTTGGGCCGGTGCTTACGGTATATGTGTACGATGAAAACAGATATGAAGAAACATTAAAACTGGTTGACAGCACTTCTCCTTACGCATTAACAGGCTCTATAATTGCAAAAGACAGATATGCAGTTGAGTTGGCTACCAACAAGTTAAGGAATAGCGCCGGCAATTTTTATATAAATGATAAACCTACAGGCGCAGTAGTGGGGCAGCAGCCATTTGGCGGTGCCAGGGCAAGCGGTACCAATGATAAAGCCGGCTCTATGCTTAACCTGTACCGGTGGCTGAGCGCCCGTACAATCAAGGAAACATTTGTTCCGGTAACAGATTACCGATACCCGTTTTTGGGTGAGGAATAGTGAAAATATAACTTAAATTAAAAGAAGCCGGCTTCTACAAGCTGGCTTCTTTGATGAATCTACAAACCCTGCAATCAATCTATTTTAGCCTGCAACCGTTTAATTTCTTTTAAAACTTTCGGCACATGCTTGTCGGGAAAGGTGAATGCAAAGCCTTTTTTGTCAACCTGGCCAGCCAGCACTTTGGAAAGGTTGCTAAAGCCAGAGTTTCTTGAAATGGCCCTGATGGAGATGATGTCTTTGTTCTTTACCAGGTACCTGATAATTTGTTTCTTGTTCATTTGTAGTAAGCAGAGGTTTTTAAAATATTTGGACTTGGTTTCAAATCTATAAAATAAATATGGTTTGTTGCAAAATCAGAAAATATCTTTTTTAGAGAAGATTGTAAGTAAAGTCACATTGACAGAAATCAAAAACATCAATAAGTAGCTAACAGCGAATGCAATTGCGCCTCAGCGCACATGGAAAAGAAAACTAACGGTTCGCCTATAACTCTATATTATGTTATTCAGGTTAGCAGCGAAGCGATTGTGGGAGGGGAAGCAAAGGTTTTGTGTGCAGGTCTTTTTCTTTTTTCTTGTGATGCGGAGCCCTTTTTAAGCCGTAAGGCTTGCCAAAATAACACAATCAAAAAGGCAGGGGAGCGAAGCGAACCTGTTATTATTTTAATGTATCATTTAAACCATTGGCGCTATCGGCTTTGGTCTTATCATATTTGGAGTTTGTTTTGCCTGCGGAATCACCGGGGCTGCCTGTGGCTTTATCGTTGGTTACAGGCGTAGTAGATGAATTTCTTAATTCGTATTTATTAATTTTTATATTCGCTTGCCATAATTCATTTAGTAACCATGAAAATAGGCTTATGATTATTAATAAAAATCCGCCAGTAACACTGTATAATATCTTATTTGGTATCCTGTAAAGAATATTCACTTTAGGTAATTCTGGTTCTTTGTGAACGCCTCTTATTTTAACTAAATCTATATACTGCGGCAATCGCTTTTCAATATTCTTCATTTCATTCTCTTGTTTCCAATCTTCGCCTCCATACCATGCATCCTTGAATGCAACTAATTCTTGGTATTCTAAAGAGTTAGTTGAAAAGATAGTTCCGGTAATTGACTTAACTTTTGAAACCCATGCTCTTATTT
>CAYRRL010000057.1:0-10940 GCA_964426665.1 uncultured Ferruginibacter sp.
TTGATGATGTAAAAAACCGGTTTGGGAAATTGAAGATAAAACGGGCATCATCTAACTAAAACGAACAGCCCAAATTTTTTGGGCTGTTCGTTTCCCCAAAGTATTATATGCTAAAACGCAAAGCCCTTAATCTCATCATTTTCGCTTTTCTGGTAAATCATCCTTCCCAGTTCGTCTAATTTATAATCGGGTGTTTTGTCGCCGAGCAATATGCTGGAAATGTTTTTGCCATCGGTTTTGCTTACAATTACACAACCGGCGCTGCTGTTTTGGTTGTTGTTGCCAAGCACTGTCATCACTGCCATAAAATCATTTGCCTGCCTTGTGGCTTTGAAACGCTTGCCAATAGATGCAAAGCTTGATGCTGCGGCACCAGCAAAAGCTGCGGCATTAGCGTTGGCATTTTTAATGTCCCTGTCAAGGGAAGGGCTGGTGCAGCCATAATAGCCTTTGGCATAGCTTAGCTGGGCTGCTTCGCCGGCTTGTTGTGCAGCCATCATTGATGCAGCCAGCCCGCCAAGCCCGCTCATCATTTTGCCTGCCAGTGTTTTTCCAGGCGCTTTATTAAACGAATGCCAAACCAATTTTCCATCTGTTGAAAACAAACTGGCGTTTTGTTCGGATGTTGCCAGTATGCCATTGTCCCTCACCTGCAAACCCGTAGGGTCTTCCTTGCCTTCAAACTTTACGTCTTTTACCCACTCTTCAATATCGCCTTTTTCAAAATCTATTTTGTAAATAATATCATTGGCAAATACATACCCTGTTTTATCGCTGGCGTTGGCGCCCACACAATGTTTTACTTTAAAACCTTTCTTCCAGTTCTTGTCGCCGCTTTCCAAATCAAGGATGTTTATTTCATCGCTCGTTCTATAGTACAAACCCTGTGGCACTATTTGCAAGTCACGTATGTCGCCATTTACAGATAATGGCTTTTTGGAAAAAGATTTGCCTGCATCAAGGTCTATCAGGCTGATGTAATTGTCGCCGTTGTCTTTTTGTGTGGCCAGTATCAATTTGTTGCCAATTAATTTATAAGCATTTACATCGCCTTTTAAATCTATTTCCTCTTTCCATTTGTTGTCGCCAGTTTCTGGGTCGATGCACAAAAGCGTTGCCCTGTTTTTGCCACCGGCGCTGCTCTTTTTTATTTTGCCCAAAAGGCCACCGCCGCCACCGCCATTTTGGTTAGATATATCTTTTTGTGTTTTTTCTGCGGTAGCCACCAGCATGCCATGTGTATCATACAAAATGTACCCAACCGGCGATTCCAGTTCTACTTCTTTTGTCAGCAGTTTCCCATCGGCAGGGCTAAAGGCAAACAAAGCTTCCTGGTTCCAAAACCATATCCTTCCTTTGTCGTTGGGGCGAAGAAAGAATTGAGCGCTGCTGGATGTGGCGGCAGAGCTAAGGTCAACACGGCTTTTTTTCCCAAACATTCCTTTGCTTTCAACTGTAGCGGCTACTGGCTTCTCTGTTTTCCTGTCCTGGCTCCATATTACTTCGCCGCTTGCAGGGTTTAGTTTGTACAGGTTTTTTGTGGTAGCTACATAAATGCCGTCGCCTTCAGATAGCCCGTTGCTGACTACCTCTTCGCTGTTTTTTTCAAACAATTTTTTCTGCTCCCAAATTTTATGTCCGTCAGCCAAAGAAAACATTACCATGGTTGGCTTGCCATTGCTTTTGCCAAAGCCATACAGCATCATTGCATTCAGTTCTTTTATGTGGATGCGTTTTACAATATTCATGATGTCAAAATCAGGCGAGCTTGCCACCACTTTGCCTGCCGCCACATCAATAATGGCGTGCTCAATGCCCTTCATGAATTTGTTTTTGATAAGGGCAGCATAGGGCGTGCCTTCAATGGGGTCGTAGTTTTCTTCTTTTACATCATCCAGTTTATCAATTTTCCAGGTTTCTGTGCCGGTTTCGGGGTTCAGCCCATATAGTGCATCGCCAGTGCAAACAACCAGTATGCCTGCATCAGAAATTTGGTACCATTTTACATTGCCAGGGAATTTTTTTGCCCATTCTTTAGCCGGGGCCTGTGCAAAGCTTGCCAGCGACAGGATGGCTGCAGCAACCATCAAAAAATATTTTTTCATTTTAACAGGTTTAGGTTTAGTGAAGTGTAAATGTATCTCTGCGGCAAGGGCCCTAAAATACCTTCTGCAGGGTATTTTACAGTTTTACGGCGAGCGGCTCACAAATAGTATTGGTTTTGGTGCCATAGCCACATACCAAGAGTATGGCTATTTTCGTTACTTTGCAGGCTTTTAAAAAAGCCCAAAGCGTTGGTATGCAATGTGGTGATGTGGTTTTTTTCATCAGGCAATAGTCTTAACAGTACAAAACAATAAAAATATATGTGCGGAATAGTTGGATACACTGGCCCAAGAGAAGCTTACCCGATTGTAATAAAAGGATTAAAAAGGCTGGAATACCGTGGCTATGACAGTGCTGGCGTTGCATTGCTTAACGGCGGGCTCAAAGTATATAAAAAGAAAGGCAAAGTGGCTGATTTGGAAGAAGCTGTTGTAGGCTCCGACCTTCATTCGCATATAGGCATTGGCCATACACGTTGGGCTACGCACGGGGAACCCAACGACCGCAATGCCCATCCTCACCGCAGCGCAAGCGGCCAACTGGCCATGATACACAATGGCATAATTGAAAACTATGCACAGCTAAAAAAAGATTTAAGCAACAAAGGCTACACATTTACCAGCGACACAGACACAGAAGTGTTGCTGAATTTTATTGAAGACATAAAGAAGAACAATGAGTGCAGCCTTGAGGAAGCCGTGCGTATTGCTTTGAAAAGGATTATCGGCGCTTACTGTATTTTATTAATTGACGAAGCTGACCCGCAAACCATCATTGCTGCAAGAAAAGGCAGCCCATTGGTAATTGGCGTTGGCAAAGGCGAGCATTTTTTAGGCAGCGATGCAAGCCCGATGCTTGAATATACCAAAGAAGTGGTGTATGTAAATGACTATGAGCTGGCTATCGTAAGGCCCGATGAATTAATACTTAAAAACCTGGGCAACGAAAAGATAACGCCTTTTGTTACAAAGCTTGATATGGAACTGGCTGCAATTGAAAAAGGCGGCTACGACCATTTTATGCTGAAAGAAATTTTTGAACAGCCAACTACTATCCACGACTGCCTGCGTGGGCGCATTGATGCATCGCAGGGTATTATCCGCATGAGCGGCGTGCAAAATAATATTGAGGCTTTTGCAAATGCAAAACGCATTATAATTGTGGCCTGCGGCACAAGCTGGCACGCTGGCTTAGTAGCGGAATATATTATTGAAGAGCTTTGCCGCATCCCGGTGGAAGTGGAATATGCTTCTGAATTCCGCTACCGCAACCCTGTTATTAATAAAGGCGATATCATCATTGCTATTTCGCAAAGCGGCGAAACAGCAGACACATTAGTAGCGATAGAAAAAGCAAAGGAACAGGGCGCCATCATTTTTGGCATAGTGAATGCCGTGGGCTCATCTATTGCAAGGGCAAGCCATGGCGGCGCTTACACACATGCCGGGCCGGAAATTGGCGTGGCAAGCACCAAAGCATTTACAGGCCAGTTAGCTGTGTTGACAATGATGGCATTAAAAATTGCAAAAGAAAACGGCACCATAACGGATGAGCGTTTCCGCCAATTGTTGTTTGAACTGGAAGCAGTGCCGGAAAAAGTAGAAGCAATATTAAGCAATGCAGAAAAAATAAAAGCCATTGCGGAAAAATACAAAGATGCTTACGATGCGTTGTTCCTTGGGCGTGGTTACAATTTTCCCATTGCGCTGGAAGGTGCTTTAAAGCTTAAAGAAATTTCTTACATACATGCTGAAGGTTACCCCGCTGCTGAAATGAAGCATGGCCCTATTGCTTTGGTAACAGATAAATTACCCGTGGTATTTGTTGCCACTAAAGACAGCTACCACGAAAAGATTGTAAGCAACCTGCAGGAGATAAAAGCAAGGAAAGGGAAAGTAATAGCTGTGGTTACAGAAGGCGATGAAGTAATACCAACGCTCGCAGACGATGTATTTGCAGTGCCGCCTGCTGATGAAATTATTGCGCCCATGCTGAGTGTGATACCAATGCAACTGCTTTCATATTATGTAGGTGTAGCCAAAGGCTATAATGTGGATATGCCCAGGAATTTGGCGAAGAGTGTGACAGTAGAGTAAACCCTCTCGGCTCCTTAAAGGAGGAACATGGAGTTCAAAATTTATAGCTCTTTTCTTTTATTCAATCTTTTGGCTATTTTGCATTTCATAAAAATTTAATAAGCCTAACGGGTTGTGTTTACAAATAACACAATTAGTTTAAGGCTCTAAAGCCCCTTTAGGGGTTTGGGGTTTATGAACATCATCAGAAAACATCCTGTAAACGAGCTTGGCTATAATTTTATAGAAGCAAAATATTTGCCCAAAGGCCAAAATGAATATTACCTGCGCTTCCAGCAAAACCCCAACCATAAAAAATACCGCAGCCTTACTGTTGCTGAAATAACAGCATTGGAAAAAAACAATAACACTTCAGGCGACTGGGGAAAGGTATTGGTTTCAAAAAACTTTATTCCGCAATTGGTGAAGCATTGTGAGTTTCATGGGCTGGTGCGTATTGGCAACATGGAGCCTTATTATTTAGAATTCCATAACCTGAGGATGCCAGTTGGTTTTTACAACTGCAAAATCATCAGTTGCGATTTTGGCGATAATGTAAGCATTGACAATGTGAATTATTTAAGCAATTACATTATTGGCAACGAAGTAATGATTTCCAATGTAGATGAACTGGCATCAACAGACAAAGGCAAATTCGGCAACGGCATATTAAGCGATGGCGAAACAGAAAAGCAGCGTGTGGTGATGGAACTGTGCAATGAAAATGGCGGCCGCCGTGTAATGCCTTTTGATGGCATGCTGCCCGGCGATGCACACTTGTGGAGCAAGTATATTGCTGATGAAGAGTTGATAAGCAAATTCAAGGAGTTTACAGATAAAAAATTTGACAGCAGGCGTGGCCGCTATGCAGAGATAGGAGACAGGACAGTGATTAAAAGCTGCAAGATTATAAAGGACACAAAAATTGGCACCGATGCATATTTAAAAGGCGCCAACAAACTAAAAAACCTTACCATTAAGAGCGATGAAAACCGCACTTCGCAAATAGGCGAGGGCTGTGAGCTGGTAAATGGCATTATTGGATATGGCTGCAGGATTTTTTATGGCGTAAAGGCTGTCCGGTTTGTAATGTCCTCCCATTCGCAATTGAAATACGGCGCAAGGCTTATCAATTCTTATCTTGGCAACAACTCTACTATTTCTTGTTGCGAAGTACTGAACTCTTTAATATTCCCGGCGCATGAACAGCACCACAACAATTCTTTTTTATGTGCTGCATTGATAATGGGCCAAAGCAATATAGCTGCCGGCGCCACCATCGGCAGCAACCACAACAGCCGCAGTGCCGATGGCGAAATTGTTGCCAACAGAGGTTTTTGGCCAGGCTTGTGCGTTAGCCTAAAGCATAATTCAAAGTTTGCCTCCTTCACCATTTTAGCTAAAGGCGATTACCCTGCTGAACTCAATGTGCCAATACCGTTTAGTTTAGTAAGCAACGATGTAAGCAATGATAAATTGGTGGTGATGCCGGGCTATTGGTTTATGTACAATATGTATGCACTTGAACGAAACGCCTGGAAATATGTGGACAGGGACAGGCGCACTGGCAAAACACAGCATATAGAATATGATTACTTAGCGCCTGATACAGTGAACGAATTATTTGATTCGCTGAAGATGCTCCAATCATTGCAGGTAAATGAAAAAGGCGTGGCGCAAACAAAAGGCTGGGAGAATACTTCAAGGCCAACAGAAATTATAAAAGTGCCGCAGGGCATTGCTTTATTTAAAGAGTTGCTGCAGTATTATGGTGTAATGGAAATTGTAAAGCACATCAGGAAAAACAAGTTTGCTTCTTTTGATGAATTGAAAAAAACATTGTCTGCCAAAGTGCAAAGAAGCCAGTGGATGAATATTGGCGGGCAGCTAATAATGGCAGATGATGTAAAGAAATTTATTGCAGCAGTCAAAAACGGTAAAATAAGCAGTTGGGAGGCAGTACATGGTTTTTACCGCAGGCAAGGCGAAGTATATGAAATTAATAAACTGCATCATGCCTATACATCGCTTCTTGAAATATTAAATATTACGCCAAAGCAATTTACGCCTGAATTGCTAAAGCAGTTATTGCAACAATTGCTTGCCACAAGGGAATGGATGTGCAAAGGCATATATGATTCCAGGGCGAAAGACTATACCAGCCCTTTCCGCAAAATGGTATATGAAACAACAGAAGAGATGAACAAAGTGCTGGGGCGTTTGGAAGACAATAGTTTTATACAGCAGCAAATGGGCGAACTGGACAAGTTGAAAAAGGAAATAAAATCAATCCAACGCAGGTTTTCGCTATAAAATTATAAGGTTTGCCGCAGGGCATGGCATAAAGCAAACCTACAGGCTTTGTTTTATTCGGTATCCATTAGCTCCACCAATGTTTTTTTCTCCAATATTCTTAAAGTAGCATCCCTTGTTTGAGCCATGGCTTTGTACAGGCCGCAGGTAGCTTCATCGCAATCGGCACATTTCTCATAAAAGTTGAGGCTTACGCAGGGTATCAATGCAATGGGCCCGCCCACCAGGCGTATGGCTTTTGCCAACGTGGTTTTTTTGGGGTGGTTAATAAGGAAGTAACCCCCGCCCTTGCCTTTCTTGCTGTCGAGCACGCCGTTTTGTTTTAGCTCCAGCAAAATGGTTTCCAGGAACTTGATAGGGATTTTTTTCTTTTTCGATATTTCGGAAATAAGCACGGGGCCTTCCCCATATTTGGTGGCAAGGTAACCAAGCGCCTTCAGGGCGTATTGCGTTTTCTTAGATAACATGCCGAAAAGGTAAAAAAAATATCAATCCCGATAACTATTGTGAAAAATAAAAAGTAAAAGCCTACTGATTTTATAGACTAATGTGTATATTTGTTTCCTAAAATTTACAACTATGAGTTTACGGTTAGGGGATATTGCTCCCAACTTCAAAGCAAAAACATCTTTGGGCGATATTGATTTCTATGAATACCTTGGTGATTCATGGGGTATTTTGTTTTCCCATCCTGCAGATTATACGCCTGTATGCACCACCGAACTGGGCCGCACTGCCAAATTAAAGGAAGAGTTTGCCAAACGCAATGTGAAAGTGCTGGCATTGAGCGTTGACCCGGTTGAAAAGCACCTGGGCTGGATTGGCGATATTAATGAAACGCAAAATTGCAATGTTGATTTCCCTATTATTGCTGATGACGACCGCAAGGTTTCTGAGCTTTATGGGTTCATTCACCCGAATGCATCTGCTACAGCAACAGTCCGTTCATTAGTAATTATTGCCCCTGACAAATCTGTGAAGCTTATCATCACATACCCTGCATCTACTGGAAGGAATTTTGTAGAAGTATTACGGGTGGTTGACTCATTGCAGTTGACTGCTAATTACAGTGTAGCTACGCCAGCCAACTGGGCACAGGGCGAAAATGTAATTGTGGTGCCCGCAGTAAGCACAGAGGATGCCATTAAAAAATTCCCGAAAGGAGTGGAGATTGTAAAGCCTTATTTAAGGTACACGCCACAGCCGAATTTGGACTAAGAAGTTTTTTAAAATATTAAAGCCGCTGATGAAGCGGCTTTAATATTATTGCCCGGCCGGGCCAGGATAAAATTTTGCCTGATTATTCAAACCTGTACCCTCTTAAAAAATCTTCCACATTCATTTTTTTCTTTCCTTCCAATTGCAATTCTTTTACGTGAACATATCCGCCATTACAAGCAAATTTTAAAAATGATTTTCCGTCTGTTTTGAAGGAACCAGGTTCAGCAGGAGCGTGGCTAATTTCTTTTTCGCTCTTATAAATTTTCAATGTTTTCCCATTCAAAAAAGTAAATGCCCCGGGGAATGGTGAAAGCCCACGTATTAAATTATGAACCTCTTCAATTGTTTTATTAAAATCAATTTTGCAAGTATCTGTGAAAATTTTAGGCGCATGTTTTAATACAGCATCAAATTTTTGCGGCGCTTCTTTTATTGTTTCATCTGCCAAGCCCTTAACTGTTTTAACCAAAAGCTGTGCGCCAATTTCTTTCATCCTGTCATGCACTTCGCCTGCAGTTTCATTTTCCCCAATGGCAAAACCCTCCTGCAGCAGGATATCGCCGGTATCAATTTCATGTTTTAGTTTGAAGGTAGTTACGCCGGTTTCTTTTTCGCCATTTATAACCGCCCAGTTAATTGGCGCAGCGCCACGGTACTGCGGCAGCAAACTCCCATGAAGGTTTACCGAGCCCATCGGCGGCATATTCCAAACAATTTCGGGCAACATGCGGAAAGCAACTACAATTTGTAAATCTGCATTGAGGGATTTTAATGCAGAAAGGAACCCGGGAGCCTTTAATTTTTCTGGTTGTAAAACAAGGAGATTATTTTCAACAGCATATTTTTTTACAGCGCTTTGCTGCAACTGCATGCCCCTGCCTGCTGGTTTATCTGGTGCAGTGATAACGCCAACAATATTGCAGCCGGCTTTTGCCAATGCATCAAGCGATGCAACAGCAAATTCAGGTGTGCCCATAAAAACAATACGCAAGCCTTTATAATCCTTCATAGCGGCGAAGGTAAGCAATGATGTTTTTTGCATTACCTTTTTGACGGCCCGTTCCTGTTGAATTTGTTGGGCCTTTTGCCATTGCGGTGCCCTTGCCCGCTTTGATGTGTGTGGTGTGCTTTTCTATATTCTGGCCCTTCGCCAAACTGTTCTGGTATTTTTTCTTTATGCACTTCTTTGCCGAGCAATTGTTCAATGCGATGAAATTTGCGTTGCTCTTTTTCGCTGATAAATGTAATGGCTGTGCCTTCTGCTGCTGCCCTTGCTGTGCGGCCGATGCGGTGCACATAATCCTCGCCATCATGCGGCACATCATAGTTTATCACCAGCCCGATATTGTCAATATCAATGCCACGGCTGAGTATGTCTGTTGCAACCAGCACCTTCAGGCGGCCGCTTTTAAAATACATCAGCACCTCTTCCCTTTTTTCCTGTTCAAGGTCGCTGTGTATTTCATCTACTGCCAGCCTAGTGCGTTTTAACTCCCTTGTCAATTGCTTTACGCTTTGCTTGCTGCTGCAAAATACCAATACCGAGCTGAATTCTTTTTGGTGGAGTATATATTTAACCAGCGGTATTTTTTGTGTTTCATACACCACGTAAGCCAGTTGTGTAATTTTTTCATTTGGCTTGCTGATAGCAATATTTATTTCGGCTGGGTTGTGCAATATCTTTTTTGCCATCTCCCTTATCTTGGGCGGCATGGTGGCACTGAACAACAGGTTTTGCCTTTTGGCTGGCAGCGCATTGATGATACGCATGATGTCATCATAAAAACCCATGTCAAGCATACGGTCCGCTTCATCAAGCACTAAATATTTCAGGCCCTTCAATTTTACATAGCCCATATTGATGTGGGCAATCATTTTGCCCGGTGTGCATATCACTACATCAGCGCCATGGCTCAATGCTTTTTTCTCCTGGATAAATGCGTTGCCATCGCCGCCGCCATATACAGCAATAGAGCTTACGCTGGTAAAGTACGACAACCCTTCCATGTGCTGCGCTATCTGTATGGCCAGTTCCCTTGTTGGCACAATTACCAATGCTGTGATACTGTGCTCGTCAAATGGCTCGCTTAAAATGTTGTTGATTAATGGGAGGAGGAACGCTGCTGTTTTGCCGGTGCCTGTTTGTGCAGATGCGATAACATCTTTACCCTGCAGCACTAATGGTATCACCTGTTCCTGCACCGGCGTTGCATCTTCGTAGCCTGATGCGTCAATGCCTTCGGCCAGGCGGCTGTCAAAATTAAATTCTGAGAACTTCAAAATAATTACTGGTTAAATAAATAAATGGTTTTTCACAAGGCAATAAAAATAATTATAAATGGCGAGACTGTGGCAGATTGTTTGGCCTATTGAATTAATGGGCAAACCGGCCCTTTTGCCTGCGCACAGGAAATAGGGCAAGCCTTAATGCGACAAGCGGTAATACTGGCAGGGCCACCATGGCAACAGACATTTTTTCTGCATCAAAAGCAAAGCGTATGGCGAGGGCTATTATTACATACAGCGCTGCAAAAAAGGAAATTGGGTTGATGGGGTTATATTGGGTGCACAGTTCTGCCAGCATCCAGGCAACACAGGCAGTAATCTCTGCAAACCAGCAAACCCAAAAGAAATATTTCATGGCTATACTATTTTAAAACTGTGAAATTAAATGCAACCGAAATGGCCCGGCCCTGCATTTATTTAATGGCATTTATTAATGAGCCAACGGTAAAATTTAATCCCACTGAGCAATGCAGGGAATATATTTTAAACTTTGCCGCAAGCAACAAGTATTGCATCTTTGTTTTACCAAAAAACTGCACTGCATGAAAAAAACATTTTCATTATTGCTCATTGCTTCTTTGCTTGCATCGGGCTGCGGCAGCCCGCGGCCCCGGGAATATTTTAACCAGGCGGTTTTAAACTGCAATGCACTGTATGGTTTTGCCAGCAGCTACGAATTGGAACGTGATCTTGCTACGCCATCCGAAAAATTGATAGATGAAAAAACAATGGCAATGGCCCCGGTAACAAGGGCTGAAACAGTAAAAGGCAAATTAGCAAGGGCAGAGGAAAATTACCAGAAAGTAAAAAGCCTGCCTGCCACCGGCGATGCCAAAGAAATGGTGGATGCATCAAACGCATTGTATGAGTTTGTGCTGCCTGTATATAAAAATGAATACGCGGCGCTTGCAGCATTGTACGATGCCAATGCACCCGCAG
>CAYRRL010000058.1:0-10918 GCA_964426665.1 uncultured Ferruginibacter sp.
TGGAGGAGCTAAGCGATAAAGAAGAAGATTTTATTGACAGGGCAGTAAACCCACGCCTCAACAGCAGGCTGGGTTGCCAGTGCGTATTGCATGAAGGCGGAGGGAATATTGTTGTTACCTTGCCAGACCAGACGCAGTTTTTAGGGGAGTAATATTTAATTAGCTAATTAGCACATCAGCACATTAATACTATGAGTTTTGAGCCACCCATCCACTGGAATGATTACGAAGACATCGCTATGAAATTATACGAGCGCTTTGGCGATGACTTTAATGAAGGCAAGATATACCGCATACGCTTTACCGACCTGCACAAGTGGGTACTGGAAATTCCTCACTTTGTTGGCAAACCTGAAGAAAGCAACGAAGGCCACCTTGAAATGATACAAAGCACCTGGGTGTACGAGTGGAGGGACAACCAGAAATAAAAAAGGGCTGCAATGACAGCCCTTCTGTAAAAATATTTGTTCTCCCTTATTGTATTTTGATAATTGGTTTCATCTGTACCGTTGTGCCGTTTTGGTAGCGGATATAATACAGGCCGGTAGGGTGTGCGTTGATGTTAATTTGTTTGTTGATGGTTTGCGGCCCGCCATAGGTTTTTTCCTCTAATATTTCCATGGGCCTTCCTTCCTTGCTTATCAGTTGCAGCAAAGTGTGCCCGCCTTTAGTATAAAAGGAAACTGTGGCAATGCCAGAGGAAGGGTTGGGCGCAGTGGTTATTACATTTTGTTCGCTTACTGGGGCAAGCCTTCCCAGTGGCGCACAGTCCGCATTGTTGCAAATGTTTATTTCATCAAAGTTTTGCAGCATTATTTGCTGCAGGCTGGCGCTGTCCTGGCAAAGCCAGCGTTTCATAATGCTGTAATATACCTGCCTGAAATCATACTGCATATCAATGTTGTCTCCAACAGTGCAGCTAACAGGCAATAATGGGTTGCTGCCAATAATGCCCCCTGTTACCTGTGTGCCAAACAAAAACATAGGTGCTGCGTAGCCATGGTCGGTTCCGAGGCCTGATGTGCTTTTTATCCTTCTGCCAAATTCGCTGAAGGTCATGCCCAGCACACGGCCATCATGCCCCATCAGTTTTATGTCGTTGTAAAAAGATTTGACAGCATCGCTTACGGTAGCCAGTAAGTTAGCATGCTGGCCTGTGCTTGTATCGCCCGGGTTTACCTGGTTTGTATGAGTGTCGAAACCTTTCAGGTTCACCACATACACTTTTGTTTTAAGCCCGCCATTAATAAGCCTTGCCACTATTTTTAATTGGGATGCAAAAGTATTGTTGGGGTAGCTGCCCAAGTTAGTATTGCCGGCCCTGTTGTAAGCCGTTTGGATAATATTGCTGTACACTTCTGCCTGCCTCGATACTTCCCTTGCATGTGCCAGCTTGTCGCCCATCGGGGTATCGGTTGGCACAGCGTCCTGCCCGCCATTGGCATTGTTGATAAAGGCATTGGGGTCGCTGATGGTATACGCCATCGGGGCAGAGGGCCCAAGCATTGCCAGCGCAGCGCTGCCGCCGAATTGTATGGCCAGCGGGTCATTCATGTCGCTGGTGGGGTAGCCGCTGGGGTAACCGGGGTATTCGCCGTTGAGGTAGCGGCCAAGCCACCCGTTGTTTAAATATTCATTGCTGTCAGATGCTGTGTTCCATATATCAGTGGCACGGAAGTGCGAAAAATTGGGGTTGGGGTAGCCAACAGATTGCACTATGGCTAGGTTGCCGTTGTTATACAAGTCCCTAAACCCGGTTAGTGACGGGTGCAGCCCTGTGGCATTGGTGCCCGTTAGTGCCAGCACACGGTTTTGCGGTATGGCAATATTGGTTCTTGCATTGTAATAATTGCTGTACTGGTCAAGCGGTATCACCGTGTTCAAACCATCATTGCCGCCGCTCATTTGTATCATCACCAGTATATGGCCGTTGGCTGTGCCGGGCAGCATCATCCTGCCAAGGGGGTTGTTAGCGGCATGCGCCTTAAGGCTAAACCCATTGATAAGCCCGGGCACGCCTGCTGCGGCTATTGCTGAATTGCGGATGAATTTTCTTCTTTGCATAATCAATAATGTGTCCGTGGGTATTACATTAAATGGTATTCTTCCAGTTTGCTTAAAAAATAATGAACCAGGGATTTTAGCCTTGTGTTTACCACGCTGTAATTGTTCAAATCTGCCGGGTTATTGGCATAGGCATTCCAGGCATCTGCCCAATAGCTGTCGTCTGTAACGCCGGTAAGCAATATGTCTGTTTTAATCTGGTCTCTTAGTGCCTGGCTTAATTGGCGCCGCAGGAAAAAAGTATTCAAATCCTGCACCAGGGCAGTGGGGTCTGCAGGGTTGCTCATCCTGAAAGCAATGGCCACAGGGTCAATAAAAGTTTTGAATCCGCCGCTGCTATATCCATTGTTTACCATCATGTCAATAAAACTTTGCCTTCTTACAAAGGTGTCGGTATTAAGCCATAGCTTGTCATAAAACGGCATCTGGTAATAAGCAAGAAAACCAGACACATTGTTTGGGTCGCCAATGGTTTGGTCAATTGACGGCATAAAATTGCTGGCTAAATAACTTAAATGTTTATACAGCAATTGAGGGTTGCTTTTTGGCGGCAGCCTTACGCCGCACTCACGTATAAGCCCCACTGTGTAATCCAATGGGCTTTTAATGGTGTCGCCAAATTGCAGCGAATTGAAAAAGTGCTCGCTTTTAAGCAACTGCAGCAATACAGGCTTTATTTCATAATTATTGTTGCGGAAGGTTTGCGCCAGCGGCCCAATAATGTTTGTTTCTGTTTCAGGCGTTATATCGTGGTACACAAAATACCGGTACAGCCTGCGGCAGATATTTTTTGAAACTTCGTCTTTTGTGAAAATCATTTCAATCAGGTCATCTGTTTCCAGTTGCCCTTCATTTGCCGGCCTGTTAATAACCGTATTGTTGTAAAATGATGAAAACTCTTTTGGGTTGGTGTCGTGCCTTGATGAATTGAATACATAATAAGCGTCTGTTGTGTTTATCATGTAACCAGTAAGCACTCTTGCTGCTGCTTTTACATCGTCTTCAGTATAATGGCTGTCTGGCCCCTTGCCCAAAGTAAACAGTTCCTGCAGCTCACGGGCATAGTTTTCGTCAGGCGCTGTTTTGGTGTTGAGCGTGCCATTAAGGTAAGAGAGCATGGCAGGCTCAATTGTAACCAGTTTCACCAATGTTTTAAAATTGCCCAATGCATATTGCCTTAGCAGCTTCATGTATTTATAGCACATCAGCGCACCGCCAACAGAGGCAAACTCAATCGTAACATGGTTGCTCCAGAACAAAATCATTTTTTCCTCGATGCTCCTCGGCTGGGTTATCATATTGTAAAGCCACCAGTTGCGTATAGTATCCCTTCTTTCACGGTTAACATTGTTGGAATTGGTGGGTGTGTTTACCCATGTGCGGCCAATAGCTACGCTCCAGTCAGGGTCGTTGGCTGCTGCGGATGAATCAGTGGCGTTTACTTTTAATGGTTCGCCGGGGTTGGTATTAACAGTGTTTACCAATTCATCCACTGCTGCGCTGTATCCCATATCCATAAAATATGACACATCTTCAACTGGTGCTCCATACATTGCCCTTTTCAGCAAGTGTACCGCTTCATTCGTTGTCCATCCGCCACTATATTCGTTGATAGTGCCGCCAATCGGGAATATATCCAGTACGCCGGCATTCTTTTTCAAGGCTTCATTTTTATAAGCGCCTGCTGTAAAGAACGACGAAATGAATTCTTTTCTTTCCATTATAGGTTATTCGTTATTGGTTATATGTCATTTGTTATTAAGATGGTTGCGGTTTACTAATAACAAATAACTAATCACTTTATTTTTTCTTTTAACTCTTCAATCTCTCTTTGCTGTTTGTCAATCAGCGTTTTCATTTCCTGCATGGCTTTTATTAATGGCACTACTAATTCAGCATAGCGTATGCCGTAAGGCGTTTGCCCATTCGCAGGTTTGTCAATACCGCTAAAGCTGTACCCAATGCTGTTGGCAACTGCTTCCACATCCTGCGCCAGCAGGCCTGTAAAGCGGATATTGCCAAAGCCGCTGTTGTCTGCAGCGCCTTTATTGCCTTGTAATTTTCTTAGCGCCTGCACATCATAATTGTAAGTTACGGGTTTTAGCCTTTCAATAAATGCCAGCCCCGGCACATCTTCCTGTACGTTCTTTTTAATGCGGCTGTCGCTAAAGGTAGTCCAGCCTACCTGCCCGCCAATGCTGTTTACATTGGTATTGCCAATGCGTACCTGGTTGTTGGCGGTTATCACGGCTTCCTGCCCAAGGGCGCTTGAGTTGTTGGGCGAAAAATTGCCTGCCACGTCAATGCCTGCCCCAATATAACTATTGCCGTTGCCGCCTGTTTGGCTTAGTGCATTTTGATAGCCGATAAATACATTATCGCCATTGCCGGAAGCTGAATAGGATATAGCAGCATTGTGGCCCATTACGGTATTGCGGCTGCTGCCTGCTGTGCTGCTTAATGCATAATGCCCAAGGAGCACATTATAATTTGACGATGCGATGCCAAGCCCAGCATTATACCCAATGGCAATATTTTCCTGCCCGCCATTAATGGCCTGCAATGCGTTGCCGCCTATAGCCAACTGTGTGTTGCCGTTAGTATTGCGTTGCAACGCAGCCGTGCCTACTGCAAGGTTGTTGAAGCCGGCGATGTTAGCTGCAGAGGCATCTTTGCCTATGGCAATGTTTTCTGAAGAGAGATTGTTTCTTAATGCATTGCTGCCAATGGCAATATTGCCGCCAGCTGCTGCCGCTGCCACCAGTGTGCTGCTGCCAATAGCTATATTATTATTGCCGATTGTAATGCCATAAGCAGCAGAGTCGCCAACAGCTGTATTGCCGCTGCCAATAGTAAGGTTTGCCAAAGCTGTATAGCCAAAAGCGTTGTTGCCGCTTCCGGTTATGCCAAAAGGCAGGCTGCGGTTGCCAATGGCATTGTTCCTTGTAGGTGCATCAGGGTCAATAAAGCCCGAACCCTGGTTATTGGTGCGGATCATTAATGGCTTAAGGTCGGTAGTGCCAAGAAAATTAGTGGCTGTATTGGTAGCGCCGTTGCCGGTAGTGCTCCAGCCTGTTAATGCCACAGTGGAAACGCTGCTTTTTTTTCTAACCACACCGTTGATATCAACAGTAAGCACACTGTCAGCATCATCAGCCAGTTGCAGGCCTTCAATCCTTAATGGGTTTGATGGCGCCACAATGTGTAGTGGGTGAGTGGGCACATCAGTACCAATGCCTACGTTTTGCGAATGGGCATTGAGCGAAATACATACTAATAACAGCGGCGTAAAAATTTTCGTCATAATATGGGGGCGCCAAATAGTTTATGTGAATGACTTTAATTGGTTATTAAAAGTTGCAAGTTTATAAAGGCATCCGGGGCGTTGACAGGTTATTAATCAAGAATGCTTCAAAGGTAGTTTTTACTTTTTAAAAGCAGCATTTCAAAAGCATGTTTATTTACTAAGGCAATTAGTGTTTGCACATTTATTGTATAGTACAACTACGGCAGGCAATTACCTAACGAATAACTTTCTTTTAAATGTAGCATTGCTTTTGGCTCATAAAACAAAAACCTAGCTGCATTTGCAGCTATGTTGCCTATGAAAGAAAATAATTCCTGCGGTATGTTGGCATTATTGTTTCCGCTCCTTTCTGGCAGCCTTTTGTACAAAACCTTCAGTTTTAGGCAGGTTCTTTGGCTGGCTAAATGCCTGCTGTTTTGGCTGCAGCGATTCCAGTGGTTGTTGCTGGCGCACCCGGTAATTATCCGGTTCAGTTCGCCTTTGTATGTTTGCTTCCATTTGCTTTTCAGCATTGCCATTTTGTATTTGCATCGTTCTGCCTGTTCCCTTTTTTTGCGGTATTTGTTCAGGCGAATTGTTTTTTGCCGGTTGTTGTTTGCTTATTTCTTCTTCCTTTGTTTGCGGCTGCTTTTGTATTGTTTCTTTTTGAATAATATTATCCTTGTCAGTTAATACAGGTTGTTGCCCTTGTATTCTTGCTTCCTTGTTTTCTTGTTCCCGATATCTATCGGGGTTGCCTTCTTGCCCTTTTGATAGTTGCCTTTCCCGGTTAAATGCTATTTGCTTAGGTTGAATAATTTTTTTTGTTGCCCTTTCCACTTCATTTACAGATGGGCCAGCGATATAAGTGTTGTTGTTATCGGCTACAGTATTGTTGATAATGGTTGCTTTATTCATTTCAGCTGCATTGCGTACAGGGCGCTCAAAATACCTGTACACGTTCCTGTTATTTATATACTGCGGCTGAACAAAACGCCAGTAATTGTAAGGCATGTTGTGAAAAGAATAATTAGCACCCATGCCTGGCCTTAACGGTGCCCATCCATAATAGCCGCCGTAATTGCACCAGCCAACCCACGCTGGGGCCCATTCATACCCGGGAACCCATGCCCAGCCATAATTGTTCAGGTAGTCCCATCTTCCATAGTGGAATGGCGCCCAGCCCCATGAATAATCGCTTGCCCACATCCAGCCATAGTTAGTGTATTCCCAGTGGCCCATAGTGCTGTACGGTTCAAACCCCGGCTCGTTGCTTATCCATACCCTGCCATATAAAGGGGAATACACCCAGCGGCCGTAAGGGCTCAGTTCATTGTAAAATGTTGCGAAGCTTACATCGCTATTGCTTTGGCTGCTGGCTACCTGCGAGGCAGTGCTGCAGCTTGCCAGTGTGATGATGATTGATAAAATTGCTATTAACTTTTTCATAGTAGTAATGTTTAACCTTGCTTTGGTATAATAAATATCTGTGCCATATTGTGCAGCATATTTGTAAAATTGATGGCGGGCAAAAAATGCTTCTTTTTTAGCATATCATACTACTAATACTTAACTATACGTTTACATTTACAGCAATAATTTGTGCAAATGAAAAGAGCTTTTACTATTATTATGTCATGCCTGATCAGTGGCAATTGTTTGCATGCCCAGCCATGGGCAAAAGAACAACTGGAGCAGGCAAACACAGCACAGGATTATGAGTATGTAACAGATGAGGAGAAAGCAATAGTGCAATACATCAATCTATGCAGGATGTACCCAAAGCAGTTTGCCGAAAACGAAGTGAAGCCTTACCGTGGCATACCCGGGCTAAAATACAAGGGGTTTGCAAAATATAAAGCCAGTTTAATAAAAGACCTGTTGGCCCGGCAGCCATGCGGCGCTTTTGAGTTTGATGAAAACATGTACGACGATGCTGAATGCTATGCCGCAGAAATATCCAAAAACAAAAGGGCTATGCACCAGCGAAAGATTTGTGAAAAAAACCAGTATGCAGAGAATTTATATTTTGGCAAGGGCAGCGGCAAAGAAATAGTGCTTGAATGGCTGGTAGATTGTGGCATTGCCAATCTTGGCCACAGGAAAAATTGCCTTAATAAAAATTATGGCGGCATGGGCGCAAAAATGGATACGCATTATGAGTATGGGCATTGTGCTGTTGCAGAGTTTGGCGAGTAAGAGGCAAGGAATAACGAACAAAGAATACCGGATGGCTAAAACGCTTTTTCATCGCCTTTAAATACTTTATATACTGTAAGGAACATAATACGCAAATCGAGCCAGATAGTCCAGTTTTCCAAATACCACAAGTCCTCATTCACACGGTTCACAATTTGTTCATGCTCGGTTATTTCGCCACGCAGGCCATTTACCTGTGCCCAGCCGGTAATGCCGGGTTTTAAAAACTGGCGTACCATAAACTGGTCAACAATTTTTGAATAATCTGTTGTGTGCTTTACCATGTGCGGCCTTGGGCCCACCAGGCTCATTTCTCCCCTTAATACATTTATAAATTGTGGGAATTCGTCAAGGCTTGTTTTGCGGATAAACCTGCCAACCCTTGTAATGCGTTTGTCATTTTTAGTTGCTTGTTTTAAATCGGAATCTTTATTTACTGCCATGCTCCTGAACTTAAAGCAGCGGAACGTTTTGTTGTTTCGGCCAGAGCGTACCTGCGAAAAGAATATCGGCCCCCTTGATTCAAGCATGATAATCAACCCAAGTATTGGCACCAGCCACGATAAAATAAAAATAGTAACGAGCAGGCTTACTGCCACATCAAGCGTGCGCTTTTTCAGCCTGTTGCCTTCGTCGTTCAAAGGCTCGCTCCTTACAGACAGCACCGGCAGGTCGCCCACATAGTTTATCACCACCGGCTTATTGATAAACATGGAAAGGTCCGGCACTACTTTGAACCGGATGCACTCCGATTCAGCTTTGTTCATCAAAGTATAAATCTCTTTGTTTTGCTCCGGCGTGATGGTGGAAAATATTTCCTGTACATCATGGTCAATGGCTGTTTGTATTGTGTTTTTTATATCGGATATTATCGGGTGGCGTGTCAGTTCTTTTACATTGTTTTCATCTTCCACAAAGCCCAGCAGGTGTGCATTAAAATTGTCTTCTTCAAAATAGCTTTCTAATTTTTTGGCAGTTTCATTGTAGCCAATGATAAGCACTTTGTTGGTAAGCTGGTTCCTCTTTTTAAAATAATTCTGTATGCCCAGGAACAGGAAGCGGTTTATAAAAAGCCAGATGCCAAAAAGGATGATGTTTACAAAAATGAAAAACCTCGACACTACCAACTGGCGTGAAAAGAAAAGGAAAAACAAAGTGGCGATAAGCCAGAGCAGGTAAACCTGTGCAGTGCGTTTGGTGAAATTTTCAAAACTCAGCAGGTTGTTTTCAGCGTACACCCGGCTTATAAATGAAATTGCAATCCAGAAACTGTTGAGGCTTATCCAAACCTCAAGGTATGAATTAAAGGAGGTGGAGTTATCGGTAATCCGGGACTCAAATATGAGCCTTGACCCAAAGAATGCAATATTGAGCGCCAGCAAATCCAGCGCAATAATGATTTTTTGTAAATAGCTTTTAAGCTGTTTGTTCATAATAAACCCTAAAAAAAATGCCCCGGCTGGCTAACAGCAGGGAAACTGCTGTTAAAACGGTTTGCTGCCTTTTTTATTATAAAAACCACTCTGCGATAATTCTGGCAACCAAAGTATTAGCAATTGAACAGGGCCAAAATTACCATTCTTTAAAAATATGGCAAACTATCCATTTTTAAGCTGCATGACGGTATTTATGCGCTAACCGTTGCAGGTTTTGCCCCCTGCGGATGCTTTTTGTAAAACGGTTGGCACGGCCAGGCGCCGATGGCCTAATTTTACGTAAACTTGCTGTTGATGAAAAAAATAACGCTTTTCTTCTGTGCCCTGATTGCCGTGCCTGGGCTGGATGCACAACTTGTTTCCTCAAACCTGCCAATAATAATCATTAATACAAATGGCCAGGAAATTGTGAACGACCCTAAGATAATGGCTGATATGGGCATTATCTGGAATGGTGATAATGCAAGGAATAATATTTCGGATGCCTTTAATGAGTATAATGGCAAAATAGGGATTGAGATAAGGGGCCAGTCATCGCAAACGTTCCCTATGAAATCGTACAGCATTGAATTGTGGAACAGCAGCGGCGGCTCGGTAAACAAGCCACTGTTTGGCCTGCCGCAGGAGAGCGACTGGGTGCTGTATGCGCCTTACAACGACAAAACGTTGATGCATAATTTTCTTGCATATGCCATCAGCAACCAAATGGGCAACTGGGCGGCGCATTGCCGTTATGCAGAGCTGGTGCTGAATGGGGAATACAGGGGCATTTATGTGTTTATGGAAAAAATAAAAAGGAAAACGGGCAGGGTGGCCATTTCATCAATGGGCAGCGGCGATAATGACGGCGATGCAGTTACAGGCGGCTATATTTTTAGTATTGACAAAGAAGCCAACGGGTGGTTTTCGCAATACGCAGCCGGTGCCGGCACCATACAATACAGCTATGTATACCCCAAAGAAAGCAATATTACTGCAGCGCAAAAGGACTATATAAAAAAATACACCGACAGTTTTGAATTGGCGCTGGCTTCGCCCAATTATCAGGATACTGCCAATGGCTGGCGGAGGTTTGCCGATGAAAAAACTTTTATTGATTATTTTATTGTGAACGAAACAAGCCGTAATGTGGATGGGTACCGGTTAAGCAGCTATTTTAATAAAGACAGGGTAAGCAAGGGCGGCAAAATAAAAGCAGGCCCTGTTTGGGATTACGACCTTGCTTTCCGCAATGCAGATTATTGCAATGGAAGCAATACTGACGGGTGGGGCTACAGGTTCAATTCAGTTTGCCCGTCAGATTTTTGGCAGGTGCCTTTTTGGTGGGACAGGTTTTGGGCAGATACAACTTTCAAAAGCAAATTGAAATGCCGCTGGAAAGAACTGAGGGCAACAACGCTTAGCCTTGATAACCTTAGCCTGATAATAGATTCTGTTGCAAGCCTTACCGCAGAAGCAAGGCAAAGGCATTTTGCACAATGGCCAGTGCTTGGCCAATATGTGTGGCCCAACCCACAACCGATACCTGCAACATACAGTGAAGAAATACAAACTTTAAAACAGTGGCTTGCATCAAGGCTGGATTGGATAGATAAAAACCTGCCCAATACCGGTACTTGTGCAGATTACCCTGCCGGGGTAAAAAATTCCTTTATTGTAACCAATCTGCCCAACCCTTACCGCAATGGCGATTATATATTGGTGCAGGCAAAAAATAACCAGGTTTTGCTGGTGAAAACGATGGATGCTTCAGGTAAGCTGGTGTGGTATAGCCCGTACAAACTGTTAGCAGGCAATAATTATTTCCGTGTGCCGGTTGATAACTGGGCAAACGGAATTTACTTTTATGAATTTAAAAACGAAAAAGGGGAAAGGGTTACAAAAAAAATATTGAAATCAAATTAAAAGACAATAACCAATAATAAACACCTAG
>CAYRRL010000059.1:0-2324 GCA_964426665.1 uncultured Ferruginibacter sp.
TGGCTCAGGCCGCTTGAAGCGCCCCCATCTTAACGAAAGCAACGTTTCCATTCAAATCAATATCTTTATCTTTTTAAAACAACAGCCCCAACTTATTGATGAAAAAACTTTTCTTTTCCGCATGTTGCCTTTTATTGAGTGCCATTGCTTTTGCCCAGCCAGGCAGCAACACAGACACTATTTTCCGTGCCAATGCCAATGCATTTGATGCCAAGAGAAACCCATTTGTAAACTATGCAGGCAAAACTATCAGGCGTATTTATATTAAAAACGTAGGCTTTGAAGGCGATGTAAAAGACACCACCAAAGCAAATAGCGGCTTTGGCGTAAGGATAGGAAATGCCCTTCATAAAAACACTACAACAAAAATAATAGCAAACAACCTGTTGTTTAAAGAAGGCGAAAAGCTAAACCCTTTTATGCTCACTGATAATGAACGTTACCTGCGTGACCTGGATTATATACAGGACGCTTTGATTATTGTAAAACCAGCCAATGAAGAAGGCTTTGTTGACCTGACAGTGTTGGTAAAAGATGGGTTTTCCATTGTGCCCGGCGCAGGTATAGGCGGCACAAAAAAATATAAGCTGGAGCTAAAAGAACAAAACATTGCCGGCACCGGGTCATTGATTGCCGTTAGCGGGTTATATGATGGCGACAGGAACCCTAAATTTGGCTTTGGCGCAGACTTTTTGCAACGCAATATCCGTGGCAGTTTTATCAACTGGGGCTTTGGCTTCAAAAACTACAGCAAGGCCTTTACCAGCCGCCGCGACGAAGAAAATCTTTATTACATGCGCTTTGAAAAACCACTGGCATCACAGTACCTGTACTGGTTTGGCGCACTCGACCTTAGTTACAACCGCACCAGCAATGGTTACCTCACCGATTCTGCTTACAACAATACTTACCGCTACAAGTATTATACAATTGACGGCTGGGCTGCTTATAATATTGGCGCCAAAAGGCTTAAATATAAAAACAAACGCAGCCCATTAAGAAAACTGATTGCGTTAAGGGGGCTCTACCAGCGTTTTAATGATGTGCCGGCTAAACAAACTATTGCAAATGATGGAAGGTTTGAGAATACAATTGGGGTATTGGGCAGCTTTAGCGTGTTTAAGCAAAATTTTTACCGTACCAGCTATATCTATGGCTTTGGGCGAAATGAAGACGTGCCGCAAGGGTATACTGTTTCACTTATTGGAGGCTATGTACAAAGAGACAGCATAAGGCAGTTTACCAGGACAAGGCCTTACTTTGGCACCGAGCTTACATTGGGCAAATACAGCAAAAAGGAATTCTACAGTTTTTTTAATGTGCGCCTTGGCGGCTTTGCATATAAAGGCAAATGGCAAGATGTGGAACTGCTTGCAAGTGGCGACCACTTTACTAAACTGCGCCAAATAGCGCCGAAATGGCACAGGCGTTTTTTCTTTAATGGTTCTTTTGCCAAACAATTTTCACAAAGCCTCAATGCGCCACTTGAACTTATCAGTAATTATGGACTGCCCTCCTTTAGTGTGCCTAAAGACTCGGCTTACCGCCCACCATTTGGCGACCTGCGTATTGCCACCAAAACAGAAATTGTTTTTTACCACACGAAGAAATATTTAGGTTTTGGTTTTGCACCTTTTGGATTTGCTGATGCCATGTTGCTTAAAGGCAAAGGCGAAAGTTTTAGTAAAAGCGCCATCTACACAGGGCTTGGCGGCGGCTTCCGCCTGCGGAACGAAAACTTGTTGTTTGGCACTATAGAATGCCGGCTTTCTTATTTCCCACGCACACTGCCGGGGATGAACAGTTTTAAAATAAAGTTCAATACCAACCTGCGGTATAAGTACAATAATAGTTTGGTAAGAAGGCCTGATTTCGTGGCGCCGAATTGATGACGGCTTAAAAATATTTTTTTATTAATGGACATGAAGAAATCTTTAATCGCCTTTTTATTTTCCCTGGTATGCCATTCAGGCTATGCCCAAATAAACGAAAAAGCAGATTCATTGGTTACAGAAATATGCAAATCAATTGACAACTATGAAAGCACGCTTGATTCATCTGCCGTGAATGAAATATTTGCCAGGCACCTTGAAAAATATTTGAGCCGCATGAGTACTGCTGACGCAGAGAATGCTTTCAACAAAATATTTATCCGGCTGCAAATGAAATGCACAAAGCTGGTAAAGTTTTTAAAAAAGCAAAAGCCCGATGCCAACTGGGTGCCTACAGATGAATGCCCAAGAAGCAGCCTTACGGACAAAGAACTGGAAAGTTTTTTTTCCTGCAAATCGTTTTGGTACATTGAATCAGGCGGCGATACTACT
>CAYRRL010000059.1:2334-10898 GCA_964426665.1 uncultured Ferruginibacter sp.
CGAATGGATTGATCATATGAAGGACGGCACGTATTCAAAACTTTCGCTTAAAAGGCAATCGCCCGGCGATTTTGTTATTACGTTTATTGAAAGCAACAATAAAATCAAAAAGAATTTAAGCCGCCCCGGCGACAAATATTATTACTCCGTTATTTCAAAAGGAAGCAACTATTTTATGTTGTGTGTTTCAGTGGCTGCAATGAGCGTAAAAAGTATGTTTAAAATATATTTCGATTAAAAGAAAAATGTTTGCCAGTTGCTGCCGGCTTGTTTGGCTTAACCAGTTTCGCTACTGAAAACGAAAACCTTTCGCCGTTTGCTGAAATGCTTCTTTCTTCGCCCTTTTTTATTATTTTACAGCAATCACAAAAGGCGATACAGATGAAAAAGAATTGGCTGCACTTTATAAACAAAATTTTAGACGACAAAAGCCTTGGCCATGAACATTATTCTGCCTACCGCAATGCAAAAGATTACCGTGAATTTAAAATTACCGTTACCCGGCTGGCTAAAGATTTCTTGCTTATAATAGCAGGTATTTTTTCCGCATCATTTGGTTTTAAAGGCTTCCTGCTTACCAACCATTTTATTGATGGCGGCGCCACAGGCATTTCGCTGCTTATTTCAAATATCACAAAAGTGCCGCTGCCCCTGCTGCTTATTTGTGTAAACATTCCCTTTATTGTTCTTGCGTACGGTGCCATGGGCCGCAACTTCGCTGTTAAAACAGCGCTCGCTATTTCGGGGCTGGCACTTTGCGTGGCCACTGTGCATTTCCCTGATATAACAAAAGATAATTTATTAGTGGCCGTGTTCGGCGGCTTTTTTCTAGGCGCAGGCATTGGGCTGGCAGTAAGGGGCGGCGCTGTTATCGACGGCACTGAAGTGCTGGCCATCTTTCTCAGCAAAAAATTTGGCACAACCATTGGCGATATTATCATCGTCATCAACATATTTATTTTTTCTGCCGCTGCGTATTTTCTTTCAATAGAAATTGCGCTGTATTCCATGATTACTTACCTCTCTGCATCAAAAACACTTGACTTTATTGTGGAAGGCATTGAGGAATATATCGGCGTTACTATTGTATCGTCGCACCATGAAGAAATAAAAAATATGATTGCCAATAAAATGGGCCGGGGCGTTACAGTGCTTACCGGGAAAAGGGGCTTTGGCAAAAAAGGCGAAACAAAAGACGTGGACATCATTTACAGCGTGGTTACAAGGCTTGAAGTGCATAAGATAAGCACAGAGATACAAAAAATAGACCCCAACAGCTTTGTGGTGATGACCAGCGTAAAAGACACCAAGGGCGGCATGATAAAGAAGAGGCCATTGAAGCATTGACGGTTTACTGCCAGGGGTTAAGCAGCAAAATGGGTGTTTTAACAATCTATATCATGTACATTGCCCGTAAAGCGTAATTTTACATCATTGATGAAACCCGCCTTTTCTTCATATAAATTTTTAGCAGTTATTGCGTTTTTGTTTTTTGCCAATGGCAAAGCAACAGGCCAGTATGCTGCAAATGATACAATAGTTTCGTTTGCCGTGATATATAATGGTGACACTATCGAGGCAAAAACTTTAGCGGCAGTGCAGCACCGCACCTGGGAAAGCAGGGGCCAGGCCAACCGCCGTGCAGAGTGGACAAGGCTGCGCAATGCCATTTATGTTACTTTCCCTTATGCAAAAAAAGCGGCTTTGGTAATGAATGACATAAATGCCAAATTAGTAACCGTAACCGGCCAAAAAGAAAGAAAAAAAATTATTAAATCGAGGGAGAAAGATTTAAGAAAAGAATTTGCTGAGCCATTAATGAACCTGAGCGTTTACCAGGGCAAGGTACTGATGAAACTAATTAACAGGGAAACCAGCAACAATTGTTACGAAATTATCAAAGAATACAAAGGCAGTTTTACTGCCAGGTTTTACCAAACAGTGGCTTTCTTTTTTGGCAGCAACCTAAAGCAGCCTTACGATAAAAATGGCGACGAAGCCGAGATGGAAAAAATTGTAAAGGAAGTGGAGAGGATGTATGGATACAGGAGCTGAGAAAAGGTGTTTAAGGTTTTTTAGCCCCCACTTATCCGCTGGCATTTTCCAGATCTGTTGCAATACTTTTTTACATCCCTAACTTTGAACCTTACATTATTAAACTTTAAACTTTCTAATGAAACTTGATATACTTGCCTTTGGCGTGCACCCAGATGACATAGAACTTTCCTGCAGCGGCGTATTGCTGGTTGAAAAACTGAAAGGCAAAAATACCGGCGTGGTTGATTTGACAAGGGGCGAACTGGGCACCCGTGGCTCTGCTGAAATAAGGGAGCAGGAAGCCGCGGCATCGGCCAAAATTTTGCAACTGGATGCAAGGGAAAACCTCGGGCTGGCTGATGGCTTTTTTAAAAACGACGAAGAGCACCAGCGCAAAGTGATTTATGCCATAAGAAAATACCAGCCTGAAATTATTTTGTGCAATGCGCCCGAAGACCGGCACCCGGACCATGGCCGCAGCGCCCAATTAGTAGAAGATGCTGCTTTTCTTGCCGGGCTCCGCAAGATTGAAACATACAACGACAAAGGCGTACAGCAGGAAGCATGGAAGGCAAAATATGTTTTCAACTATATACAAGACCGCTACCTGCAGCCTGATTTTGTAATTGATATTACAGGTGTGATGGAAAAAAAAATTGAAAGCATCAAAGCTTTTGCCACACAGTTCCACAACCCCAGCCTTGGCGAACCAGAAACCTATATTTCCACTCCGGATTTTTTAGACAGTATTATTTACAGGAGCAAAATGATGGGCAAAATGATTGGGGTGAAATACGCAGAAGGCTTTATCAGCAAAAAAACAATTGGCCTTGGCGGTTTTGATTCGATTATTGCAAATGCAACCTGACACTACCTGCCATCATATTCAAATTTCAATTCGCTTAAATCTGGGGCAATCCTTTTCTCTCTCGTTGTTTCATACTCATAAATCACCTGCCCGAGATGCTTCATAAAAGAGAGGCCAACATTTTCGTGGCCATATTTAGCATCATTCAATGCACCATTGCTGTTGCAATAAATAGCAGCCGATAAAAAGAACTCAATCTTTTTATCAAAGTCAACTATATATGCCACATCAACCAACTGGCCAAAAGATTCGCCTGATTTATTGAAGGTGCGGATGTTGCTTGGCAATGGGCCTATTTCTGCACCATACAATAAAAACTTGCTTTTTGCAGGGTAATATACCACCGTATCATCCCGGTATGGCGGGTAAATACTTTCAGTTGGCAACTGGCCCATGTACTTCAATAAAAACTTTCTATCGCCATCCGTAAGGTTGAACCTTTGCGCCGATGTTACTTTGTTTGGGAACACAAGCCCGGTAAGCATGCTATGCAAATCATCCAGGGCAACCCTGTTTTTGTTTGAAAAATCCATTGGGCCGTTTATCAAGCGGCCGTTGCTAAAATATGCGTTGCCGGGCTTGCTGTTTTTTTTGGGCCATTCAGCACTGCTGTATTGCGCCGGCTGTTTGTACAATGGCTTGTTTCCAGGCGCATAAAAAGTTACAGGGTTGGTATGCCTGTTTTCATCTTCGGTTAAAGAAATGCCAAGGCGCTCTGTGGCCTGTGCGCCAGCATACTCTTTTTGCCAGAGCTGTTCATTGATATATTGATGGCCCAAAAATTCATACAGCCTGTTATAAGCATCGTTGTCGCCAGCCAACAATATTTTTTTTAAGTAGTTGGCTATGGTGGGCTTGCCGCTGGGTGTTGTTGGGTCGTTGTACACGGCAGTTTGCCCGCTGCCTCCTTTTTCCGTAAGCATGGTGGTATTCCTGTCAATACCGCTTGCCTTTAGTTCATCAAGCTTTTGCAGGGCCAGTATAGCCACCGGCAGTTGTGCCGCTGCGGCAGGGTAAAAATAATTATCCCTGTTTACATTAAAATAATAATGCTGGAAACCGGCAATGCCATTGGCGCCACGGTCAATTTTTGTGTAAATGATTTGCACATTCCATTCATTGCGCTTAGCCAGCACGCTATCGAAATATTGGGAGTATTGCTTCAGCAGGTTTTCAAGAAAAACATCGGTACGGGTGCTGCCCGCTGGCGCAGAAGGCTGGCATTGAGCCGCCAACACAACAAGCAATTTTACCATTAAAAGGGCCAGGGCACGGGCGCTGTTTCTCATTGTCATCCTCATTGTTTGGGCTGCAAAATGGGGAAAATTCTAAAATGAACGCCCTTAATTCTCAAAGGGTTTTTCCCCTATCTTTGCCAACTTCTTAAAAAATTAATAAAAAGCTATTTAAAAGCAACTATTATGAAACTGAAAGGTTTAGTGTGGTTCTTTGCCATCGCCCTTATCCTCATTTCGCTTTGGGAGTTGAGTTACACATGGGTTGTACGCAGCTACGAAGGGAAAATAAAAACACAGGCTGAAAAAATTGTAAAAAGCCAAAGCCCGTCTTTAAGCAACAAGAGCGATGAATTTGCGCTGGCAGTAAAATCAAGGATGCAGCACATCCTGGACAGCACAAGGGACAAAAGCATTTACCCCGTAATTGGCACCACTTACCAAAAGTGCAAAGAAAACGAACTGAACCTGGGCCTTGACCTGCAGGGCGGCATGAGCGTAACGATGGATGTAAGCCTTGAAGGCCTTATCAAATCTATGAGCAACAACCCGAAAGACGCCGGCCTGTTAAAAGCATTGCAAACAGCCACTGCACAAAGGGTTACCGATAAAACGGATTACATAACACTGTTTCAAAAGGCATATGCAGGCCAAAATGGCAGCGGCAAACTTGGCGCACTGTTTGGCGGCGCAGGCAAACAGGTAAAAGTAAACGACAGCGATGACAATGTTATCGGGCAAATAAGGTCTGTTGCAAAAGATGCTATTAAAGAGACTTACAAAATACTCACAAAACGTATTGACAAGTTTGGCGTGGCACAGCCCAATATTAACCTTGATGAAAACAAAGGCATTATACAGGTGGAATTGGCCGGCGTTACTGACAGGGAAAGGGTTAAAAAAATATTGCAAGCAAGCGCTAACCTCCAGTTTTGGGAAGTATACAACATTGGCGAATTAAAAACCGCATTAGAAAGCGCCGATAATACTGTTACCAATATTTTAAGCGGCAACGATACAGCCAAAGCAGCCTTAAACAAGAATGCTTTTTTAAAAATTATAAACCCAATCAACCCACAGGCTGATAAAAATGGCCAGCCCATGTTTGCCGCTGCCATTGGCAGTATTGCTTTAAAAGATACAGGCGTTTTTAATGGCTATATGGCTATGGATGCTGTGAAAAATTCGTTTCCAGGCAATATGAAATTTTTGCTTGGGCCGGAGGAAAAAGTAGAAAAAACAGGCGACCGTTACTACCCTTTGTATGCAATCAAAATGGTAACCGGGTCTGAAAAAGCTAAACTTGAAGGCGAAGGCGTGGAAGAAGCATTCCAGGGATTTGATGAAAAAGGAAGGCCATCCATTAAAATGCAGATGACGCCGCTTGGCTCTAGAACATGGGCTAAATTGACTACCGACAATGTGGGCAGGCCAATTGCAATTGTGCTTGATGATATTGTTTACACAGCTCCAAACGTAAATGGCCCAATTGAAGGGGGCAATTCCGAAATCTCCGGCAATTTTACTATAGAGCAGGCACAGGATTTGGCCAATATTTTAAAGAGCGGTAAAGTAAACGCACCTGCAAAAATTGTTGCTGACCAAACAGTAAGCGCCACTATTGGCGAATCTGCCAGGAACGGCGGCCTGATGGCTTTTGGGATTTCGTTTCTTGTAATTTTTGCACTGATGCTGGTGTATTACAACACCGGCGGCTGGGTTGCAAATATTTCTTTGATATTAAACCTGCTGTTTACTATTGGCGTATTAACGGCAATGGGCTTTACATTAACTGCTGCAGGTATTGCAGGCCTTGTATTAACGGTGGGCCTTGCAGTAGATACCAACGTAATTATTTTTGAAAGGATAAAAGAAGAACTGACAAAAGGGAAAAGCTACCAGGCTGCAGTAAACGATGGCTACAAGCGTTCGCTGGCGCCCGTGATTGATGCCCACGTTACTACCTTCTTAACAGCAGCAATTTTGTTTTACTTCGGCCTTGGCCCGGTGCTTGGCTTTGCCACTACGCAAATGCTGGGTATTGTGCTTAGCCTTTTCTGCGGTATCCTTGTTTCAAGGTTGATTACTGATTTCTGGACAAATAAAAACCGCCACTTTAATTATTTCACCGCTGTATCTAAAAAAATATTCAAGCACGCCAATTTCCCATTCACCAAGTGGAGGAAAATTGCTTATGGCATCTCAATCGTTGTTGCGATTCTCGGTGTTTCATCGTTTTTTGTGGGTTTCCACGAAGGCGTGGAATTTAAAGGCGGCCGCAGCTATACAATACAATTTGCCAATGCAGTAAACGGCGATGCGGTAAGGGACGATTTGAAGAAAGCATTGGACGGCGATAACCCTGTTATTAAAAATGTAGAGGACAATAAGCACCTGAATATTACTACAGCGTATATGAAAGGCATGGACAATGCCGATGCACAAGTGCAGCAAAAATTGTATGAAGGCTTAAAGAAAGTATTGCCTGCCAACACAACATATGAACAGTTTGCCAGCAACAATATCCAAAGTTCGCAAACAGTGCAACCAACCATCTCGGAAGATTTGAAGAAAGGCGCTGTTAAAGCAACCATCTTTTCTATTTTAATCATCTTCATTTACATATTGCTCCGTTTCCGTGACTGGAGGTATTCCTTTGGCACTATTGTGGCATTGCTGCACGACGTATTTGTAACATTGGCAGTATTTGCTTTCTTCAAAAACATCGTTCCTTTCCCATTGGAGATTGACCAGCACTTCATTGCCGCTGTGTTAACGGTAATTGGCTTTAGTATGAACGATACGGTGATTGTATTTGACCGTATCCGTGAATACAGCAGAGGCACAAAAGCTGAGGACAAAGAGAATGTAATCAATCGGGCTATCAACGATACATTGAGCCGTACCATCATGACGTCATTAACGGTATTCTTAACCATCCTTATACTCTTCATCTTTGGCGGGGAGGTTACAAGGGGTTTTGCATTTGCCATGTTGATTGGTGTTATTACCGGTACTTACTCTTCAATATTTGTTGCTGCTCCAATCCTTGTTGACTTTGCAAAAGACAAACCGCTCGGCGAAGCTGAAATTATCAGCACGCATGAAGCCAAGCCTGCTGCAAAGCCTGCATTGGCCAAAAAGGCATAATTAGTTTTTTATATTTTTAAAGCGCTGCAAAAACTGCAGCGCTTTTTTATTTGCCTAATCCCAAAAGATTTTACCCCTGCGCTTACCTTTGAATCAATGAAGAAAGCCTTATTCCAGTTGCATATTGCTGTTTTCCTGGCTGGCTTTACCGCCATACTGGGCAAACTCATCGGGTTGAATGAAGGCCTGCTGGTTTGGTACAGAATGCTGCTGACTGCCCTTACGCTTGCCGTTATTTTATACCAAAGAAAACAATTAATAAAACTGCCATTACACGAAACAATAAAAGTATTTGCAGTAGGCTGTATCATCGCCATTCATTGGGTTACGTTTTATGGCAGCGTTAAATATGGCAATGTTTCCATAGCAGTAGTTTGCATCTCTGCTTCTGGCTTCTTCACTGCTTTTTTCGATCCTATAATAAGCAGACGGAAAATTTCTTTTATTGAGATATTACTCGGCGCAATTGCCATCGTTGGCATTTATATAATCTTCGATTTTCACCCGCAATACAAAACGGGCATTATCTTCGGCATAATATCAGCCATTGGAAGCTCCCTTTTCCCTGTTTTCAACAAAAGGCTATTGGCAAAACACAACCCTGAAACGCTTACTATGCATGAAATGGCTGGTGGCTTTTTAGCGCTCACTATCATCATGCCATTTTATTTGAAAATTTTCCCGGCAGCATACTACCTGCCTACTGCATATGATTGGCTTTGGCTGCTGCTGCTGGCATGGGCCTGCACCGTTTATTGTTTCGATTTGCAACTGAATTCCCTTAAAAAGCTGTCCCCATTTACCTGCAACCTGGCTTACAACCTTGAGCCGGTGTATGGCATTATACTCGCCTTTATATTTTTCAGTGAAAATAAAGGGTTTAACAGCCAGTTTTATCTTGGCGTAGGGCTTATCATTTTAGCTGTGGCGCTGCAAACCATAAGGGTTTGGCTCAGCCGTAGCCGGGCTTTTTCTCATATGGGGGCGCTAAAGCCAGAATAACAGGGTATTTGCCCACAAAAAGGAAAAAAAGTTCCTGATCATCCCTTGAAATCTGAAATGTTTGCTTACCTTCGCCGTCCAAAATTTTAGCATTATGGCAAGAGTATGTCAGGTAACCGGAAAGAAGCCAGTAACAGGCAATAAGGTGTCGCACTCAAATATTAAGACAAAACGCAGGTTTTTACCAAACCTTCAAACAAAGCGTTACTTCTTTGCAGAAGAAGACAAATGGATTACTTTAAAAGTTTCTTCTGAAGCTATCCGTACAATCA
>CAYRRL010000060.1:0-8601 GCA_964426665.1 uncultured Ferruginibacter sp.
ACTGTTGAAAGCATTGAACAGATTTTAGAAGAAAATAAAATAGATGCCGTGTTGCCAACTATGGGCGGGCAAACTGCACTCAACCTTTGCAAAGAAGCAGACGAGCTCGGCGTGTGGGAAAAATATGGCGTGCAGTTAATTGGCGTGGATATTAAAGCCATTGACAAAGCAGAAGACAGGGAAAAATTCAGGCAATGGATGATTGAAATGGGCATTAATGTTTGCCCGGCACATATTGCCAATTCATTCTTAGAAGGAAAAGAATTTGCACAGGAAATTGGTTTTCCATTAGTGCTGCGGCCTTCATTTACATTGGGGGGCACAGGCGGCGGCATTGTTTTTAAAAAAGAAGAACTGGACGAAGCATTGAACAGGGCATTAACTGCAAGCCCGATACATGAAGTGCTGGTGGAAAAAGCTGTATTGGGATGGAAAGAATACGAACTGGAGTTGCTCAGGGACAATGCAGATAACGTGGCCATCATTTGCACTGTGGAAAATTTTGACCCGATGGGTGTGCATACAGGCGACAGCATTACCGTAGCGCCTGCAATGACATTGAGCGATACAGCATTTCAAAGAATGCGCAACACTGCCATCAGCATGATGCGTAACCTGGGTAATTTTGCGGGCGGCTGCAATGTGCAGTTTGCCATGCACCCCGAAACTGAAGACATCATTGTAGTGGAAATAAACCCAAGGGTTAGCCGCTCTTCTGCGCTTGCAAGCAAAGCCACCGGTTATCCCATTGCAAAAATCGCTGCCAAGCTTGCTGTTGGTTATAACCTAGATGAATTAAAAAACCAAATCACACAAAGCACATCAGCATACTTTGAACCAGCACTTGATTATGTAATTGTAAAAGTGCCAAGGTGGAACTTTGATAAATTCAAAGGCGCTAATGATACGCTTGGTTTCCAGATGAAGAGCGTTGGCGAAGTGATGGGCATTGGGAGAAGTTTTGCAGAAGCTGTTCAGAAAGCCTGCCAGAGTTTGGAGAATGAAGCGGTGGGTTTAGGCTATTACGGGCCAAGCCTCATGAAATCGGAGGAATTGCTCGAATATATTAAAATCCCAAAGTGGGACCGCATCTTCCGCATTAAAGACGCATTGATGGCTGGCATAAGCGTAAAACGCATTTGCGAAAGCACGGGCATTGACCGTTGGTTTATCTATCAAATACAAAATATTTGCAACTGCGAAAAAGAAATAGCGAAGCATGATTTGAAAACTTTACCGGATGATTTGTTGAGGCAGGCAAAGGATTTGGGTTTCAGCGATGAGCAAATTATCAGGGTGATGAAAGAAGAAAATACAGAAGCATTGTATGAAAGAAGAAAGGCAATTGGCTTGACAAGAGTATTCAAGATGGTTGATACTTGCGCTGCTGAATTTGAAGCAAAAACGCCTTATTTCTATAGCACGTTTGAACAAAGCGTTAATGGTTCAAAACAATTGCTGTCAAACGAAAGCAAGGTTTCATCAAAGAAAAAAATTGTAGTGCTTGGCAGCGGGCCAAACAGGATTGGGCAGGGCATTGAGTTTGATTATTGCTGTGTGCATGGTTTGCTGGCAATAAAAGAAGCTGGTTATGAAGCTATCATGGTGAACTGCAACCCTGAAACAGTTTCTACAGATTTTGACATTGCTGATAAATTATACTTCGAGCCTGTGTTCTGGGAGCATTTATGGGAAATTATTGAACATGAAAAACCAGAAGGCGTGATTGTGCAATTGGGCGGCCAAACCGCTTTGAAGCTGGCAAAGAAGCTTCATGCCAAAGGGATAAAAATCATCGGCACTTCTTACGATAACATGGATATTGCCGAAGACCGTGGCCGCTTTAGTGATATGCTCAAAGAATTGGGCATTCCCTATCCTCGCTATGGCACGGCATATACAACCGATGACGCTATTGAGGTAGCGCATCAGGTTGGCTACCCAGTTCTTGTTCGCCCAAGTTATGTGTTAGGCGGGCAAAGGATGCGTATTGTGATAAATGACGAAGAGCTGGAGAAAGGCGTGTTAAGTTTATTGAAACATTTGCCCGGCAACAAAATCTTGATTGACCATTTTCTCGACCGCTGCCAGGAAGCAGAGATTGATGCCATATTTGATGGAGATGAATTCCATGTAATGGGCGTGATGGAACACATTGAACCGGCAGGCATACACAGCGGCGACAGCAATGCGGTGCTGCCTCAGTTTAATCTTACTCCTTTGGTGGTGCAAACAATGGAAGAGTATGCTGAAAAAATTGGAAGGGCATTAAATATCAAAGGGCTCATCAATATACAGTTTGCCATAAAAGATGGCAATGTGTTTGTGATAGAAGCCAACCCAAGGGCATCAAGAACAACACCTTTTATTGCAAAAGCTTATCAAATACCTTATCTCAACATCGCTACCAAGGTAATGATGGGCGTGAATAAACTTAAAGATTTCAAATTTGACAAAAAGCTCACGGGCTTTGCCATTAAAGAACCTGTTTTTTCTTTCAACAAATTCCCTGGCGTAAACAAAGAGCTTGGCCCGGAAATGAAAAGCACCGGCGAAGCAATACGGTTTATTAAAGATTTGAGGGACCCATATTTCAGGACGTTGTACAAGGAGAGAAGCATGCATTTGAGCAAATAAAATTATTGCCGCCAAACTATTTGAATGCCTTCTTGTTAATATGTAAACTTATTAATGAGCCAAGTTTACTCTCTCAAAACCGTTCAGCATATCCCGGCTGATATCAATACAGCGTGGGATTTTTTCAGCAACCCTGCTAACCTTGCGGCTATTACGCCAACCAGTATGGGGTTCAAAACCATCTCCAAACACCATGGAGAAAAAATGTACGCCGGGCAAATTATTGAATACAAAGTAAGCCCTGTGCTGGGCATTCCGCTTTACTGGATGACTGAGATAACCCATGTGGAAGACAAAAAATATTTTGTGGATGAACAGCGCTTTGGCCCATACAGTTTATGGCACCACCAGCACCATTTTAAAGAGGTGGGTGGCGGCGTAGAGATGACAGATATTGTTCATTACAAAATCCCTTACTGGTTTATTGGCGGTATCGCTAACAGCCTTTTTATAAGCAAACAACTGAAAAGCATTTTTGATTACCGGTACCGGAAAGTGGAAGAAATGTTTGTAACTAAATAATTCCCCTGCTTGCAATTATTTTCCCAAACATCTACTTTAGCGGGCGCTAACTTATCCCGCTTTTATATTTGCTGAATCTTATGATGAAACCCCCGATGTAAAAAGGATACTCTTTCGAATATCCTTTTTTTTATAGAAGCACAGTATTGTTCTATTAACCCGGCATCCTGCTGATATATTTCTCCATCTGTTTTATCTGGTCTGCTATCTGTGGCGTAGTTGGTTTCAATGCCTTTGCTTTTCTAAAATAATCTTTACCTGCACGGAACTCCCTTTTGTTAATCATGATAGACGACAATTGCAAATATGCTGCTGCTTCGTTTTCTTTATCAGGCAAGCCGGCACGGATAGCTGCCCGGATATAACTTTCTGCCTGTTTGAAATCGCTTTTTTGCAGGGCCAGCATGCCAAGCTGCAATTTATTGGCGCCTTCGGCCTGTTTCATCTGGTCTCCAAGCAGGCCGCCGCCGCTCATTAAGTCCTGGCTTTTTTTCAAATGTTTTTCTGCGCTTTCAAAATTTTGGTTGGCCATATCAAGGTTGCCTTTCACTGTATAATAAACAGAGCGGATAGGCTTAATTAACAAGCCCGGGAACCAGATAGAGTCCAACACTTTTTTAGCGCCTTCCATATCGCCCTCTTCCATATAACCCTGTATTAACCGCATTGGGCCAATAATAAAATGCCCGAGTATGCAAATAACTGCCAGCAAATACAAAATAAACGAAGGCCAGAAACCAGCCTGTATATTGGTAAAAATCGCCAGCGCCAGCAATACCAAACCCAGCCACAGGCGGTATTTTACAAAAAGGTTCAGCCACTTCATATCCTTAATTTTTAGGGTGGCAAAGATAAGCAAGTGCCTGTTACAAGCCTGCCCATTTTTTGAACTTGCCGCCCTTTGCAGATTAGTTATAAGCGGCGGGTTTCTTACGGCCTATTTCTCTATTTTCGTTGCCCAAATATTTTTTTATGGCTAATAAACAACATATACTTAAAACAATAGTATTGGCATCGCTCTCGTCCATTAGCGCCACGGTTTCCACGGCACAAACTGTTACTAAGTTTATCGACCCTGCAAATATGGACCTGTCTGTAAAGCCGGGCGATGATTTTTATATGTATGCCAGCGGCACCTGGATAAAAAACAACCCTGTCCCGGCAAAGGAAACCCGTTGGGGCAGTTTTAATATGCTGAGGGATTTTAATATCAACGCAGTAAAAACAGTATTGGAGAAAGCGGCTGCTGACAAAACCGCAACAACAGGATCGGCAGAAAAACGTGTGGCAGATTTTTACACTGCGGGCATGGATAGTATTGCCATTGAAAAAAGAGGCGCCGAACCTGTAATGCCTTACTTAAACAGCATTGCTGCTATACAAAACAAGCAGCAACTTATCAGCAAGGCAAACGAATTAAGAGCAGCGTCGGTTGGGGGCGGTTTCTTTGGTTTTTTTGTGGGGCAAGACAGGAAGGATGTGGAGCACATGCGGCCACAGCTTGCGCAAGGCGGCACCACATTGCCCGACAGGGATTACTATTTAAAATCTGATGCAAAAAGTACAAGCATACAGGGCGCTTATAAAAAGTATATCGCCACGCTGTTTACCCTTGTTGGCAATACGCCTGAAAAAGCGCAGCAATACGCAAGCAGCATTTATGAGTTTGAAAAAAAATTAGCCGCCGCACAAAAGAGCCGTGTGGAAATGAGGGATGCCTACAAAACCTATAACAAATTTTTGGTGGCCGATTTTAGCAAAACAACGCCATCATTCGACTGGGATAAAATTTTGTATGAGCTTAAAGTAAAGAACGAAGACAGCATACTGGTAAATAACCCTTCTTTCTTTGCATCGCTTGATAGTATTTTTTCCATCACGCCCCTTGATGACTTAAATGCTTACCTGCAGTGGAATGTATTAAAAGGGGCAGCGCCGCATTTAAGCAATGCATTTGTCGAAGCCAATTTTGCATTTAACCAGGTATTGAGCGGGCAAAAAATACAGACACCCAGGTGGCAGCGCATTTCGCAATTAACAGATGGCTCTATTGGCGATTTGCTTGGGCAGCTGTACGTGAAAGAATATTTTAAGCCCGAAGCAAAAACAAGAATGATGGAATTGATTGCCAACATGCGCAAGGCTTTTGCCAACCGGATCAAAAGGCTTGACTGGATGAGCGAGCCGACAAAACAAAAAGCACTGGCAAAACTCAATGCGTTCCGCCCAAAAATTGGCTACCCTGATAAATGGAAGGGCTATGAAGGGCTGGAAATAAGAGCAGGCAAGCATTTTGAAAACGTAATGGGCGCAGGAAAATGGGGCTATGATTTTATGGTAAGCCAGTTAGGCAAACCCGTTGACCGTGACCGTTATGGCATGACGCCGCCGACTGTTAATGCATATTACAATGCCACACTGAATGAAATTGTTTTTCCAGCGGGCATTTTGCAATTCCCTTTCTTTGACCCCAATGCAGACGATGCTGTGAACTACGGCGGCATTGGCGCTGTGATTGGGCACGAAATGAGCCATGGCTTTGATGATAACGGCTGCAAGTACGATGCAGACGGGGCGCTCCGCAACTGGTGGACAACAGAAGACAGCCTGCGCTTTGTTGCCAAAACGGTTGACTTAGGGAAACAGTTTGATGCTTACACAGTGCTTGACACAATACATGTAAATGGCAAATTAACGATGGGTGAAAATATCGGCGATCTCGGTGGCCTGAATGTAGCTTATGAAGCATTCAAGATGACAAAGCAGGGCCAGGGCAAAGAAAAAATTGATGGTTTTACCCCCGACCAGCGTTTCTTTTTATCATGGGCACAGGTATGGCGTGGGAACATTTTGCCACAAACAGCGGCGCAACTGATTATTACCGATACGCACTCCCCCGGCCCGTACCGCACTATTGGCGCACTGGTGAATATGGAAGCTTGGTACAAAGCATTTAATGTAAAGCCCGGCGATAAATTATACAAGAAGCCGGAGGAAAGGATTTCTATTTGGTAAAAATGTTTTATTAGCAATGGAAAGGGCTGGCGCAATTGCCAGCCCTTTCTATTATAAGATAGGGCATATGATTGCTGCCTGGTTATATTATTGTTTTAATTTTATGGAGTTATGCAAAGAATAAAAAACATCTGGGAAATACTGAAGCAATCGGGTATTGATTTTATTGAAAACAGTGTGCCGAGGATGAGCGCTGCGCTCTCCTACTATACCTTGTTTTCGCTGGCGCCCATTTTATTGATTATGATAACAGTGGCGGATATTTTTTATGGCAGGCAGGCTATTGAAGGCACATTGTTTGGGCAAATAAAAAGTTTTGTTGGCAACGATGCTGCATTGCAGATACAAGAGATTATCCGCAACGCCACCCAATCGCAGCATACTAAGATTGCTTCTGTTGTGAGCATTATAGTGCTGGTATTTTCTGCCACCGGTGTGTTTACAGAAATACAAGGCTCCATCAACACCATCTGGCAATTGAAAGCAAAGCCACAAAAAAGCTGGCTGTATTTTTTAATTAACCGCATATTGAGCCTGTCTATGGTGATGGGGCTGGGCTTTATTTTATTGGTATCGCTGTTGGCGAATACCTTGCTTGAAGTGCTGCTAAGGCGCCTGCTTACCATTTTGCCTGAAGGTTCTGTGTGGGTTACTTATGGTATTAATATGCTGGTAACTTTCATTGTCATTTCATTTTTGTTTGGCGTGATTTTTAAACTGCTGCCCGATGCAAAAGTTCAATGGAAAGATGTGCGGCAGGGCGCTTTTTTAACAGCCATATTGTTTATGATAGGCAAATTTGGCATTGGTTACTACCTTGGCAAAAGCAATCCCGGCGGCACATACGGCACAGCAGGCTCATTAGTTATCATTTTATTGTGGGTGTATTACTCGGCCATGATACTGTACTTTGGCGCCTGCTTCACAAAAGTGCATGCACAATTTACCGGGCGCCATATTTTCCCAAACAAGTATGCTGTATTTGTAAAACATATTGAAGTGGAGAACAAAAAAGACCTGCTGCAGCAGCCGGAACATAAAATTGTGGTGGAGAATAAAGAGCATAATGAAACACAGGAATGATAAAATAAAAAAGTGCAGCTTCCCAGCCGCACCAATATTAAATATTACCTATTAATTATAAAACGCCTTACGCTACTTTCAGCATACTCATCTTGCTGTTGTTGAATTTGCGCTGGGCATAATCAAGCGTTACTTCAAAGGTTTTTATTTTTTGCGAAGGCAGTTCATACATTGCATCGGTAAGTATGCTTTCGCAAATACTTCTCAGGCCCCTTGCGCCCAATTTATATTCCAGCGCTTTCTCCACCATAAAGTCCAGCACAGCAGGTTCAAACGTTAACGTGATGCCTTCTATTTCAAACAGCCTCGTAAATTGTTTTACCAGGGAATTTTTGGGTTCTGTTAAAATATTGCGGAGCGTTGCCGCATCTAACGGATTGAGGTAAGTAACCACTGGCAAACGGCCCAATAGCTCTGGTATCAGGCCAAAATGCTTCAGGTCAACCGCATTTACAAACTGCAGCAAATTCTTTTGCTGGAACTCCTGCAACTCTTTGTTTACATTAAAACCAATAGCATGTGTGTTCACACGGCGGGCAATAAGTTTGTCAACGCCGTCAAAAGCACCGCCGCAAATAAATAAAATATTTTGTGTGTTTACTTTCACCAATTTTTGCTCAGGGTGCTTGCGCCCGCCTTGTGGCGGCACTAATACTTCTGTCCCTTCCAGCAGTTTCAGCAAACCCTGCTGCACGCCTTCGCCGCTTACATCACGTGTTATGGACGGATTGTCGCTCTTACGGGCAATTTTATCAATCTCGTCTATGAATACAATCCCTTTTTCAGCAGCAGCCACGTCATAGTTGCAGGCCTGCAGCAAACGGCTCAGCATACTTTCCACGTCTTCGCCCACATAGCCAGCCTCTGTAAATACTGTAGCATCCACAATAGCAAAAGGCACATTCAGCATACGGGCTATAGATTTTGCCAGCAATGTTTTGCCAGTGCCTGTTTCTCCAACCATAATAATATTGCTCTTTTCAATCTCAACATCGTTCTCAATTTTCTGGTTGAGGCGTTTGTAATGATTATATACAGCCACTGCTAAAATCTTTTTAGCATCGTCCTGCCCTATCACATAATCATCAAGGAATTTTTTTATTTCAAGCGGTTTCTTAACTGAAAGTTTATGTGAATGGGCCGTAGGTTTTGTTTCAGGGTAAATCATCAATTCCTGGCTGATGATTTCCTGTGCATGCTCCACGCAATTTTCGCAAATATGCCCTTCCTGGCCCGCAATTAAAATCTTTACCTCGTCACGGCTGCGGCCACAAAATGAGCAATGGAGTGTATTGTTTTTTGCCATACAACAAAGATAAAAGGTTTTGCTGTTAATAAACAGTG
>CAYRRL010000060.1:8611-10710 GCA_964426665.1 uncultured Ferruginibacter sp.
AAATTAATTGTAATTTTTCAGCCATTTATTTTTTAAGCTACGAATTACACAAATCAACACTAATAAAGCCGGGATTAAATGGGCACTGGTGGAGGCTATTTAGTAAGCGGTACAGATTTTTATACCTGTGAGCTGCTGCAATTGCTGTTGCACAAGGCAGCCCATTGTTTTGCAATTGGAAAAATGTTGGGTGCAGTAGTATTCGTTCAGTTCTTTTCTAAGGGAAACCATTTTATAAGTTTCAGAGAGTTCCTCCTTTTTCATTATTGCAAGCAACGGCGTTAATGCCTCATGGCTCTTTGTAATAAGTTGGGCAATATGCTGCCTTTCATTTTTTCTTTTGGCTTCAATTTGTTCTTCCCCCAATAATGTTGTTGCTAATTGCACAAACCCATAATTCTCCTTGTAAAATTGTGGCAGGTACAGGTTGAGTTTGCCTTCGTAGCACTGCTGGTCAAAGTCAATTGCTTTTATGGTAAATGGGTTTATTGCTGTATCGTTTTTTACCACTACAAAATTGTAGCTGCGCATATCGCCAAGCAGCCTTGCGAAACAGCTTTCATTAAACCGGATAAATGACTCTGCCAGCAATTGCATTTCGCTTTTGTTTAAGATACTTATTGTTTCTAAAAAATCATCCCCGGGCACGCCTTCAATATGCTCTTCTACCAATGTGTTTTGATGGTACAGGAAATTGATATGGTTATCAGTAAGCAGCTGTTCCAGCAGCAATCCATATATTCTTGAAGCATCGGCTGATTTGATGTAAAAAAAATCCTGCTTGTTATTTTTTGTAATAATGTTTATTCGGAAAGGCATGCTGTTGGCATACTCACAAAAATCAATAGAACCAATCCCTATCCCGGTTTCATTTTTTAATTGTCGGTACAGCAGCAATAATTTTTTTTTTAATCCTGCCAGCAATTTTTCATTGTACACCACCCTTTCCCAATGTGTATGTTTCCCATTTCCGTCTTTGATGGCATTTGTGTATTCGTAATGCAACAATTCTTTGTAGGCAATTGGCAGTGCAGTGTCTTTTTTATATTGCTCAAGGTAATGCTGCAATACCGTGCTCACAGGGTAAGCTTCCTTTTGCATCATGGGGCGGCCTGCATCTTTACTGACGGCTGCATTGGGAATGTGGGAGAAAAGCATGCAGCAAAGGTAAGGTTCTGTGCACAGAGAGGGCTTATCAAGAGGTTACACCTTTTTGAAAGGTGCAGCCTCTTAGCAAAACCTTATTTCACAAAACGCTTTGTAACCACTTCCCCGTTACTGGCTGCAACAACCAGTGTATAAACAGCTCTGGCTGCTTTGGCGATTTGTAATGGAATACTATTGCTGCCTGAAGAAATAGTTTGTTTTTGATTTACTATTTCTTTCCCATCACTGGCAATTACTTTAATAGTTACAGATTGCTGTTTATTACTGTTGATATAAACTGTATTATTCGTTACCGCTGTAATTTCAATGCCACTCTTATTATTGCCAACAACAATCACTTTGCTATAAAAACTTTTCCCATCAACATCAATAATTTTAAGGCGGTAATAATTTTTTCCAGCTTCAGGCCTGTTATCTGTAAAGTTGAATGGCAACTGGCAGCGCAATAATGTGGCGCTGATATTCCCAATACTTTTAAATCTGATGCCGTCTTCGCTTCTTTCAATTACAAATGTGGCGCTGGAAGATGTGCAACTTGCTTTCCAGTTCAACTGGTTGCTGTTGTCTTTTTTGTTGATGGAAAAATATTCCAGCTTCACAGGCACTGGTGATGAAGTGCTGCTTACTATCGTTGTTGCTGTGTTGGTGATGACAGGCAAATTAAAATCAAAGTATATCGCTGCGCTGTTGTTGAGTGAATCGCCGATTACAACTGAAGGCTTGGGTTTTATTTTAAATGCCACCCATCCATTGCTTGCAGGTTCATTGATGGCCTTGTATGGCAGGTTGATATTCTGGAAGAAAAATTCCAGTTTGTTATTTGCCAATTTTACCTCTGCTGTATGGCTGCTGCCAATAAATTCAAAACTATTCCAATCGAGTTTGTCGCTCAACGTATCTGCCACTACCACATTAAAGGCGGTATCGGTGCC
>CAYRRL010000061.1:0-10637 GCA_964426665.1 uncultured Ferruginibacter sp.
CAATTTTATTAATAACGGGTCGTATTTATTGATAAATTCAGCTGTGTATTTTGTGGGGAACATAAATACAAAACCAGCAACTATAATAAAAATACCCATTCCATAATTGGTAATGCTACGCATGCGCACAAGCCCTTTTTGCCTTTCGCTCATTTGTTCCCTTTCAAATTCTTCTAAAGCCATCGTTATTTATTGGTTTGACTGGTGTACATTATTAATTGTTGCATCCCCAATTGTTAAATTGTCAGGGCATGACGCTCCTTTTCAGGCTGGCCAAATTACGGCATTTGCCACACACAGAAAATCATTAATCATTTGGGGCAAATTTTACCGGCAAAACATAAAATACCGGCACATTGCGCCCTCCCTTTTTGCCGGGTACCCATTGCGGCATTTTTTTAAGTACCCTTATTACTTCATTGTTGAAATCAATGCCGCCGTCCTGCACTACTTCAAACGCCTGCAGGTTGCCATCAAACCCCACCACAAATTTTACTTTCACCTGCACTGCATCGCTTATTTCTTCTGGAGCCACCAAGTTCCTTTGCAAAAAATCAAGCAGTGCTTTGCTGCCGCCGGGGAATGATGCCTGTATATCAGGGTTGTCCACAGGCGTTTTCAAATCTGGCTCCGGCTCAGGCGGCGCCGCTGGCTCTCCTGTGGGTGCAGTTGGGAAAATATTTGCCGGCCCGATTGGCATGCCTGTGGTATCCGTAGCGGTGCCAATAGCCATGCCGCTAATGTCGTGGAAAACTGTTGAAGGTTTTGTGTCAGGCACAGTTTCATATGCTGCTGTCAATTGCTGTACAGGCACCGGCTTTTGTTTTGGCATTGATGCTTCTTTTGGCTTCTCGATATCCTTTGGTATGTCTATTACTTGTTTTACAGTCATGCCATCTTCTATTATTCCAGTGCCGCCAATGGCTTTCCCTTCAGGCAAAAAAGTAAATGCCGAAACTGCGGCGGCAAATCCCAGCATAATCAATAAAGATGTTTTTACTCTTTCGGGATAAAATTTGCGGAGGGTGTAAGCGCCATATTTTTTGTTCCTTTTGTCAAATAATATATCAAGCACATCGCTTGTAAGGATTGCATTGCTGTTCATAATTGTTGGTTTTGATGTTATCAATTATTTTATCAAAACCGGCGCCGGTAGCAATAAGATGCAGTTGCAGGAATATTCCACAAGTATCAATTTACCAATTAAGAACTGTCGCAATCAACCACTCAAACTGTCAAGCTTGACACCTGAAAAAATTATTTATATCTTACAACTTTGTACCGTCAATTTTAAACTAACTAAAATAGTTTACCATGGAAAAACAACAATTCAAAGCAACAATCAATGCGCCACGCAACACTGTATGGCATGCACTGTGGGCAGACAACTATTACCGCCATTGGACAAGCGTTTTTTATGAAGGCTCGTATGCAGAAAGCAACTGGAACGAAGGTGATGAAATAAAATTTTTAGGGCCTGGCGGTGGTGGCATGTACAGTATTATTGATAAAAAGGAAGAACCATCGCTGATGCGTTTTAAGCATTTGGGCGAATTAAAAAACAATGAAAAGCAACCGGCCAGTCCATGGAGCGGCGCTATTGAAGAGTACCGACTTATCGAAAACGGCAACCAAACAGAATTGGTAACGGAAATAGATTTGACCGATGAGATGAAAGATTATTTTATGAAAACATTCCCGTCAGCTTTAGAAAAAATAAAAGCCATTGCTGAAAGCGAAGAAATAAAATCAGTAACCATAGAGGCTACCGTGAATGCGCCAGTAGAAAAAGTGTGGGAAAGCTGGACATCGCCTTGCCATATTACCAAATGGAACCAGGCAAGCCCCGACTGGCACTGCCCCAAAGCAGAAAACGATGTAAAACCTGGCGGCCAATTTTCTATTACAATGGCCGCAAAAGACGGCAGTTTTAGTTTTGACTTTGGCGGCACTTATGATGAAGTAAAAACAAACAAACTCATTGCTTATACAATTGGCGATGGCAGAAAAGTAAAAGTAAATTTTGAGCAGGATGGCAACGGCACCAAAGTGGTGGAAAAATTTGAAACAGAAAATACAAATCCAGTTGCGATGCAACAGATGGGTTGGCAAAGCATCCTCAATAGTTTTAAACAATATACTGAATCATTAAACTAATTTTTAAAATCTATTATAACATTTTTATGGCAAGAGTAAGCACCTACGTTAATTTCCCTGACTTGACAGAGGAAGCGTTCAACTTTTACAAAAAAGTTTTTAAAACAGAATTCACAGCGCCCGGCTTCAGGCGCTTTGGCGATATGCCTGCAATGGAAGGCATACCGCCATTAGATGAGAAAGTGAAGAATTTAATCCTGCATGTTGAATTGCCAATAACAGGCGGCCACATACTTATGGGCACCGATGCGCCTGAACAAATGGGCTTCACTGTTATTAAAGGCAACAATATACATATCAACCTTGAGCCAGGCACAAGGGAAGAAACTAAAAGGTTATTTGATGAATTGTCTGCAGGAGGGAATATTACTATGGCATTGCAGGATATGTTTTGGGGCGCTTACTTTGGCAGCTTCACTGATAAATACGGCATCAACTGGATGGTAAACTGTGCTGCAAAATAATTTCATCAACAATAAAAAATTGCAATGAACAACAACATACACCCATGCATTTGGTATAATGGCAACGCAAAACAGGCAGCAGCGTTTTACTGTTCGCTGTTTCCCAATTCAAAAATTACAACAGATACACCAATGGTGGTAAACTGGGAACTGGCAGGGCAAAAGTTTATGGGGCTTAATGCCGGGCCAATGTTTAAACCAAATGCTTCCATTTCCTTTTTAGTGGTATGCGAAGACGATACTGAAATAAATACACTTTGGGAAAAACTAAGCGATGGCGGCATGGCTATGATGCCGCTTGATAAATACGATTGGAGCGAACGCTATGGTTTTGTACAGGACAAATTTGGCCTTGCCTGGCAAATAATGAAAGGCAAGTACAGTGATGTGAACCAAAAAATAACACCTGCATTTTTATTTGTTGGCAATAGCTATGGCAAAGCAGGGGCTGCAGTAAAATATTATACAGAAGTATTTAAGCCTTCAGCTATACAGGGCATTTTATTATATGCAGAAAACGAAGGCCCGGCTGCTGGTTCTGTAAAGCACTCCCAATTTATTTTAGATGGCAAAGTGTTTATGGCGATGGATGGTTACGGCGAGCACCATTTTGCATTTAATGAAGGCATTTCGTTTGTGGTGGAATGCAAAGACCAGAAAGAGATTGATTATTTCTGGGATACGCTTACCAGCGATGGCGGCCAGGAAAGCATGTGCGGATGGCTGAAAGACAAGTTTGGCGTATCATGGCAAATTATCCCACATAATATTGGGCAACTGATGACGGATTTTGATATGGGCAGCAGGCGCATGCAGGCGATGATGAAGATGAAGAAACTGGATATTGGGAAACTGGAGAATGCGTAAAGCGGTTTGGGTAATGATTTACAATAGCTATCGGATTTGATTTTATGAATGATTTGATTTATTAAGCCCGGCTTAAGCCGGGCTTCGGATTTATGCCATCAGGACAAAAAAGCCGGCTGCAAACGGTGCTTCTTAGTAAATATTTTGCCCTTGCTGCACAATAAAATAAAAATACAATAACAAACCAATACAGCTGTTATATAGTGTTAAAGCCATACCCTTTAACAGGGCTTTCGTATAGCACCTATGAAAATACAGGCACGGATATTCCTTATTCTTGTTTCAGGATTGATTGCCTGCATTGCCATCTCCGTTGCATTTAAGCACATAGTAAACTCCAAAAGAAAAGATTTACTGGCCAAACAATTTGAAGACACAAAGAATATTTCTGTGCCCAATGCACTCGAAATACACAGCGGCGACTTGAAAAGCTGCACATCGGATTACTCTGTATGGGACCAGCTGGTTGATTTTGTTTATAAACAAGACACTGCCTGGGCAAGGAAGGAACTGGAGATTGCTTTGTTCAACCACCCGTTTGATTATGTGTGCGTATTAGACAAGGAAGGCAAGCCAATTTATTTTATTTCAAAAGACGAAACTGACACAATACAAGCGTTTGCTATTCCGCATCAAACGCTAAAAACAAATTTATCGGCCAACCATTTCCTGCATTTTTATTGCAAAGAAAACAACCGCATTATAGAAGTGCAGGCAGGCCCAATACAACCCACCAGCGACGCAGATAGAACAACACCACCGCATGGCTACCTTCTTATTGGCAGGGTTATTAACGAAAGCTATATTGCTATGCTGCACAAAAATAGCGCCTGAAATAAGTTTTACTTTAAACAACAAAGCCGCTGCGGCGCCTGAAAAAATCAATATTGATAATACCAGCATACAGTATGGCGTAAGCCTTAATGATATTAACAACAGGCCTATTGGTTCCATTTCCGTATCACGCTTTTTTCCCGACTTAAGCGTATTCAACAATGATATCAACAGTTATCTTATCGTTTTCATTTTAGTGGTGGCATCGTTTTGCATTGGTTTTATTTTTTTAATGAGGGGGCTGGTGGTTAAACCTATTGCCTCGCTAAGCAAAGCCATGCGGCAGAAGAGCATATTGCCACTTGGCAAGCTAAGCAAAAGCAAAACAGAATACGGGCAACTAAGCATGCTGGTGGCTGATTCATTTTCGCAGAATGAAAAATTAGAAAAGGAAATAGAAGTAAGAAAGCGATCGGAAGAAGCATTGAAAGCGGCGTTGCAAGAAAAACAAACAGCCATCAATGAAAAACTAATTGCAGAGCAGGCTGCCCTGGCAAAATCGCAGTTCCTAAGTATTATGAGCCATGAGATACGGACGCCTATAAATGGCGTTATTGGAATTGCTAATTTGCTGATGGAAGAAAACCTTAGCGATAAGCAAAAAGAATATGTAAGCACACTCAGTTTTTCTGCCCAGCACCTTCTTTCACTGGTAAGCGACATCCTTGATTTTTCCAAAATTGAAGCCGGCAGGCTGCATTTGGAAAGGGCATCGTTCAACCTTAAAAAACTTTGCCAGCACACATTTGATTTGTTTAAAAACAAAGCGGCAGAAAAAAACCTTGCTTATACATTCACACCTGCCAGTATAGAAAACTATTCTTTTTACGGCGATCCCACAAGGCTTAGCCAGGTGGTGTCGAACCTTATTGCAAACGCAATAAAATTTACTGACAAAGGCGGTGTTGCATTCAGTTACGAAATTGAAAGCAGCAATAAACACCAAAGCAAAATTATATTTAAAGTAAAAGATACAGGCATTGGCATTGCCAAAGACAAGATTGGGAAAATATTTGAAAGTTTTGAACAGGCCGATGAATCTGTAACAAGAAAATACGGCGGCACAGGGCTGGGGCTTACCATCAGCAAAAAAATTGTGGAAATGCAGGGCGGCGGCATGAGCGTGGAAAGCGAACCGGGCAAGGGCTCCTGCTTTATTTTTTCGGTTACTTACGACCACCATGTGTATACAGATAAAATACAGTACGAACGAACACTAGAAAACACTGCCCGCAAAGAATTGCCGGGGCTAAAAGTGCTGGTGGCAGAAGACAACCCTGTGAACGCAATGGTGCTCACCCGCTTTTTAGACAAATGGAAAATTGAAAGCAAAGTAGCTAACGACGGGGCAAAAGCCCTGACGCTGCTACATGAAAATGAGTACGACATTGTATTGATGGACCTGCAAATGCCAAACATGGATGGCATGGAAGCTACAAAAATGATACGCCAGTCTGCATCAGAAAAAATAAAATCTTTAAATGTAGTGGCATTTACTGCCGATGCGTTGGTAGATACCCATAATAAATTAGCAGAGATTGGTTTTAACTACTGCATCACCAAACCATTCAATCCTGAGCAACTTTTCAACTATTTGCAAAAACACTACCGCAAAGCATCATAACTATGAAAAAAATCAACCCAATCATTGCCCTTTTGATTTTGTGCCCGTTTGCAGCAACAGCGCAAAGCAATAATGAAGCGCCTGCCGGGCAAAAAGAGGCCAATGAAAAGAAAGTTACAGGCAATATAGAAATGAATTACCTGCGCCATTATATATGGCGGGGCATGTTGTTTGGCAATAACGATGTGGCACAGCCGGAACTGAACCTTGCATACAAAAAGTTTTCGCTGGGGCTTGCCGCAAACCTCAACTATAAACCTTCGGCGCTTCCAAAAGAGTTGTATACAAAACAAGTTGTGTATGATGAGCAGGATGTTGAAATAGGCTACGCCACCTCATACAAAAAGTTTGATTTTGAATGCAAGGCAATGGCTTATTTTTATATGAACCAGATTGACTGCCCAAGCACGGCAGAATTGTACAACAAAACATCTTTCAGCATCAGCGAAAAATTTTGTTTGTTTACCGAAAACGTTTTGGACATAGCAAGCTACAAAGGCGCTTATTACAATAATACAGGCATCAGCTACAGCAACAGCCTTGGCAACGGTTTCAATATTGAGGGCAGTTTATACGCAAGCTCGTCCAACAAAAAATTCAATACTGTTTATTCCGGGGCAGTAGCAGGCGGGCTGAATATCATTGGCGGGTCAGTGGAAGCAACAAAAGAGTTTGGGCCGCTATACTTGTGTTTTTTTGCAGAAATAAACAACTATGCCAATAAAGCAATAAAGCAAAGCACGGGCTTGCAGAAAACGGACAATTACAGTTTTGCTGTTGGGTGGGCATTTTAAGCGGATACATTTATACCGGCACTTGAAGCTTGTAGCCTTTGCCGTGGCTGTTTACAATTTTCAAATCCGGGTCGCCGCTGAGTTTTTTCCGTAGTTTTGAAATAAACATATCAAGGCTGCGGGTTACTAATACGCCTTCGTTTTCCCACACTTCTTTTTGCAAAGTATCCCTTTCAACAATTGTATTAGGCGCAGTGGCAAGAATGTACAACACTTTGGCCTCCTTTCCTGTAAGCCCTGTCCTTTCTCCGTTTAGTTCAAGGTATTGCTGCCCACGATTAAAAAGATATTTGCCTACTGGGGTAAGGCCTTCCGGTACTATTTGCCCTTCAGTTGCAGTTTCTGGCTCTTTCAAAGTTTTAACAGTTGCCAGTTTTTTATTCCTCCTGAACCAAATAAAACCAAGGATGGCAGCAGCCATGCCTGCGGCCAACAAATAAAAAACCAAGTGGGATTTTGGGGGCTCAAAAATAAAACTGATGTAATAAGCGTCTTTAGGCAGCTTGCGGCCAAGGCAGCTTACTTCTCCTTCATTTTTTGTGAATGAGGCAACAAAGCCATGGACAATTTCATTGTCCTTCTGCCGCACCACATTGGCAGTAAAATTATAAGGCAGTTTACCCGCCTGTACTGTTTTGTTTACAATATTTACAAATGAATCGGGGCTGATAGCCAAAGGCTTCTCCGGCAACAGGTGGTATTCATTTTCGCTAACCTCCTTTACGGGCAACACCCTTGATGTACTGTCGCCGGCAGTGAGCAACAGCTCATGCACTATCTTTCGCAACACAACTATCTCTTTGGATTCTTCATATTGATTGCCTTTATTGCCCTTGCTTCCACTGGCTTTGTAAACAGCTAATATGGCTACGGATACGGCCAGCAGCAAAAAAATATATCGCAGTTTCATCCCATAAAATTAGAGTTTTACAATTATCAACGATGCCGTCAACAGAAATTTACATTTGTTTACCTTCTTTTTACCAGGGTTTACATTTTTCTGCAATGGGATAAAGTAATATTGCTTATCCCAAAACTGGAAACCAGCTTCAATGTAAATCACCCGAAAAAAGATAAAATGAATAACGCAATTTTGATAAAGCAAATATCCTTGCTGGCAGTTTTGCATTGCATGTTTTCCTGCAATGGGCCGATTGAAAAAAACTTACCGAAAGAGAACGTAAGCGAATCAGGAATAAAATCTGTTGATCACCCAAAACTTATAAAAACCATAGGCGACCCAAGATATGGCAACGTCCAATGCAGCCTGCAGGACAAAGCTGGCAACCTTTGGTTCGGAACCACTGAAAATGGGCTTTATAAATACGACGGAAAATCGTTTAGCCGTTTTTTGGTGGCCGATGGGCTAAACAGTAATAGCATCTGTTGCATGCTTGAAGATACAAACGGTAAAATTTGGATAGGTACAGAAGCGGGGCTTTGCCTTTACGATGGTAAAACATTTACCAAAATCGAAATCCCTCTGCCAAAAAACCTGCCTCCCAACAAAAATCCCTACTATCAAAATCACTGTGTATACAGTATGATACAAGCAAAAAGTGGGAAATTATGGTTCGCAACAATAGATGGTGCATATATATACGATGGCAAATCGTTTACCTTGTTTGAAATTAATGAGGCCGCAAATGGCTTTTTAACAAATAATGATAAAGTGGAACGTATTTTAGAAGATAAAGCAGGTAATATTTGGTTGGGAGGACGAACTAACGAAGGTGTGTATCGTTACGATGGTAAAACTATAACCAACCTCAAGCTAAATGAATTATTTCAAGACGGGCCAAAGCCAAAGCCTCATAATTGGGCCTGGCCCCAATTACAAGACAAAAACGGGAATATTTGGTTCGGCAATTGGGGTGGGGCCTACCGGTATGATGGCAAATCCTTTACAAGTTTTACAAAAAAGGATGGCTTACATGGTGGGGTTACCCGAATAATAGAAGATAAAAAGGGAAACCTTTGGTTTGGTGGTGATGCAGGTGCTGGGCTTAGCCGTTATGATGGCAAATCTTTCACTCATTTTACAACAAAAGATGGGCTAATTAATAACAGTATATGGTCATTACTGGAAGATAGAGATGGGAATATTTGGGTGGGTACGAGAGAAACAGGCCTCTGTCTTTACGATGGAAAAACATTTATTACTTATTCGGAATATAAAGACCAGGCTGTAACAGACTAACAAAATTTGCAACAACAGACAACGGTGAACAAAAGCAACTAACTGCCATTCTAGCATTGCAAAAATGCGGGGGCAGTACAATGCTGGTGTGGAAAAATATTTAATTACTTTACAAAACAGGGGCAACTGTTAATACAACTAAACTATTACTTATGACCAACAAAAAGAAACCAGCAGCCATTTTAGCATTGGCAATTTTTGTTTTGCTTGGCATTGCTGCCACAGCGCCAACAGCAAGTTTTAAAAACCTGAAAGTACTGCCGCAAAATATCAGCGAAAAGCAATTAGACAGTATCATGGATACTTACAACAGGGCGCTGAAAGTGAATTGCGATTTTTGCCATTCAAAAGAGGCCAACCTTACAGGCCTGCCGCAGGCAGAAAATGCGCCGCTTGATTTTGCTGCAGATAATGGCATGAAAGAAGAAGCCAGGCGAATGATGCGGCTTACAATTGATATCAACAAAAAACATTTCAGCAACGACAGCACAGCTACAAGGCCAGATTATTTGTTGAATGTAATAACCTGCAACACCTGCCACCGGGGCAACCCATACCCGGCGAACGAGTAAACATATAAGAGCAATCCCCACAACTATACCCAGTATCTGAAAATATTATTAGCCCTCTCTGGGTACCCTTGCTTGCGCTTAATCAATCTCAATACCTTTAAGCCAGCAAATCTTTTTATTGTAAAAATAAACCTGCGCACATACCGCACCTGCTTCCGCATTTGTATCTTATAGGTATAAAACATTTTGTTATGAAAAAAATACTCCAACCAATATTTACAGCTTTATTATGCATTGGCCTGTTGAATGCCTGTAAAAAAGGCTTTAACGACCAACAAACCCAGCCACCCAACCCACAGCAGCCAGACCTTGTAACGCAAGCCAGTATAAGTGTATCAGGTTTTGTAACCAATGAAAACGGCGATGCTGCAATTGGCGCCTTGGTAAAAGCAGGTACCGCATCAACCATCACCAATCAATATGGCTATTTTAAAATAAAGGATGTTTCGCTTTCAAAAACAGCGCCGTTTATACGCATCAGCAAAGAAGGTTATTTTGAAAGCTACCGCACTTTTGTTTATGAAGAAAACAAAGAAGCCTTTACCCGTGTCAAATTGGTGCCAAAAACTATTGCCGGCACTTTTAACGCTGCATCAGGCGGTTCAGTAAACACGTTTGATGGTGGCATTGTGAGCCTGCCTGCCAATGCTTTGGTAAATGCAGGCACCAATGTGCCTTACTCTGGCAATGTGCATTTGGCAGCACATCTCTTTAAACAAGGCGAGGCAACTGAATTTGCCAATACTGCACCTGGCGACAACCGTGGTATCAGCAGTGATGGCTATTTGCAAATACGCAAATCATATGGCATGATGGCCGTGGAGCTTATCGGCGATGCAGGTGAATTGCTACAGATAGCACCGGGCAAAGAAGCAACCATTACAACACCGATACCTTCTTCATTGGCTGCTTCGGCACCTGCTGGTATTCCGCTGTGGAATTTTGATACATCAAAAGGTTTATGGAAACAGGAAAGCAGTGCTACAAAAAGCGGCAATACTTATGTGGGCAATGTTTCGCATTTTTCTTTTTGGGATGTTGCTGTGGGCCTGCCGATTGTAAACTTTACAGTGCAAATTGTAGACAGCTCATTAAACCCCATCCCTAACCTGTTTGTCAGGATAA
>CAYRRL010000062.1:0-10635 GCA_964426665.1 uncultured Ferruginibacter sp.
ACAATGGCAGCTCTTTGTATTTCACAAGTGATGAATTGGAAAAAGTTTTGAATAAATATTTCCCTTACTACGCAAGGCTTAAAAGCAAAGGCAAAGAAAAATTCTTGCACCGGCTTAAAAAATTCATGAGCGAGAAAGTTTTTATTATCCATAATGAGAGCGGCTTTAAAGAAATGCCAATCCTTATCAGCGCATCGGCTGTTCAAATTAGTTTTGGGCTTGATAAATATTTGCTGCCTTTTTTTTCTCATATCCATATTTTCCCGGAAGAATTTATTGGCTACCACCCAACCTTGCGCTTGCTGGAAGGAAATGTTTCAGGACACTGCATTAACCTTTCGTGGAAACATTTTTTAAACGGCTATAAGCTTCCTGACAATGGGCAGAATGTGGGGTTGCATGAATTTGCGCATGCTTTTTACTACCAGTATTTTGAGGCGGGGGAAAATGTGGAGAGGGATTTTGTGGAAACTTTCCCATTGTTTGATGACTGCGGCAATAAAGTTTTTGAGGCTGAGAAACTGCCTGGCAACAATTTGTATTCTGATTATGCGCTTACCAACTTCCAGGAGTTTTGGGCCGAAAGCATAGAAATATTTTTTGAAAGGCCTGCTGATATGAAAATAAAATACGGGGATTTGTACCAGGCGGTTTGTGAAATACTGAACCAAAACCCGTTGGATAAAAACTGGCCTGCTGCATAGCGTTGGCGAACCTGTTAAAAATTATTTTTTCCCGCCAAACATAATACCTACGCTTATAGCAATAGGCAGCACAGGCGTGCTAAACTTATATCCCATATCCTTAAAGCCATCATAAGTGTCTTTAAACTCTTTGCTGCGGATTGGCACCAGCACAGAAATGCTTGCCTTATTGCCGCCTCTTCCATAACCAATCTCAACACCGGCGCCCACAGTGGGGCCATAATATGTTTTTTTGAAAAGATCATTTGTGCCAACTGGTGTAGCAGTTTTAATTTTTAAGCCTGCATTGTAGCCATACATGGCCAGCAATACAGGAGTAACTTTTTTCTGAGGAAGTAATTTAAAAGAAGCCCCGGCATTATAGCCAAACGAAATAAGATTATACCCAAAGCCGCCGAAAACCCCAATCCACTGATCGGGTGCAAACTCCACTTTTGCGCCCACTCCGCCATAATCGAGGCCAAGCCCTAAGCCCGGGGTTATCGTAAGTTTATTTCCTTTAATTATTGGTTCAGCATTGCTACTGGTGCTGCCCTGCGCTTTTATGGCGCTTGCGATAAGCATCAATAGCATACAGGTCATTAATTGTTTTAAGATAGTTTTTTTCATAATGATAGTTTTGTTAAGCAGATAAAACCCATGACAGGCAATTGTTATTAAAAAATATAAAATTTACTTTTAGCCTTGTGCCTATTGCTTTCAGCACTTTGCAGTATGCTGCACCCTGATTGTTTTCAATATCTATTTTTTCTATATGCAGGTGTTCAATAAAATCCACTTCCCCATCGCCATACCATTTAAATAATGATTCTTTGATGCTCCATGCAAGTGTAAGGTAAAGATGCCATAAATTTTTATCTGTGCTGCATAAGTTTTCAATAGTGTTTTGTTCGGTAGCGGAGAGGAACTTATGTATTATTCTCTCCACCCTCGGCGTTGGCAGTTCCACATCCACGCCTACACGGCTTTTGGTGCTTACAATAGCTGCGGCATAATCGCCGCAGTGCGATATGCTGAAGTGGTATGCTTCGTTTTCTAAGAATGGTTTTCTTGTATCAGCCACTTTTATCAGTTCGTAAGGGAAACCCGGGAACAATGCTTTTAATAAATACCTGCCTGCCAGATGCTGAAGCCTTTTGTGTGGGTGTGTTATTTCCCTCTGCAGCGGTACTTCGCTTATAAAAAAACTTTCCGGCTCGTTAATATGCCATACGCCGAGTTTGGTAAAAGGGTTGATATTTTGTTGATAAACCAGTGGCATTTAGGCTGCGAAAAATTTTAAAATTAAAACCAGGAATTTAGTTTTACAAAGTAACAAGTAAGCAAATTAACAATACAACAATTTATCAGCAAGTATGATTTTAAGCGACACCCGGATTTTGGAAGAAATTGAAAAAGGCACAATTATAATAAAACCTTATGACAGGAGCCAGCTTGGCAGCAACAGTTATGATGTGCATTTAGGAAAACACCTGGCTACATACAAGGATGCAGAACTGGATGCGAAAAAGCACAATGAAATAACACATTTTGAAATACCTGAGGAAGGTTATGTGCTGCACCCAAATGTTTTTTACCTTGGGGTTACTGAAGAGTACACTGAAACACATGCCCATGTCCCTTTTCTCGAAGGCAAATCATCAACAGGCAGGCTGGGCATAGATATACATGCCACTGCCGGCAAAGGCGATGTTGGCTTTTGCGGCAACTGGACATTGGAAATTTCGGTTAAGCAGCCGGTGAAGGTATACGCTGGTATGCCAATAGGGCAATTGATTTATTTCCCTGTGGATGGCGAGATAGAAATAAAATACAACCAAAAGAAAAATGCCAAGTACAGTGGACAGATAAACCGCCCTGTTGAAAGCATGATGTGGAAGAATAAATTTTAGAGCAGCTTGTTTTATGCAAATAAAAATGCCGGTTGCAATAACCGGCTATTTTTTGTTATCAGGGCTTATAATATTTTTTAATAAACAGAAATCAGTTCTTCCAGTTTTGGTTTTGCTTCTGCCCAACCATTAAGTATTGCTGATACAGCGGTTGACATTTCAGCATGGAAAAGCTTGTCCCTGAATGTTACGTCAATTTTTTTGCAGTGCTGTTCAAGTTGAGGGAGCCCTGCAATTACCATTACAGCTTTTAAGGTGTGTGCTGCATTTCCTACTTCGGCGGCATCTTCGCATTGCCATGCATCCTTAAGCTTGTCCACATTCATTTGAATATCCGACACAGCGCTTGAAAGCAATATTTTTTCAAAACTGGCATCGCCGCCCGACACTGAATGCAGGTAGGTGAGGTCAATGTTGATTTTTAGTAAAGTATTGTTTTGCATTGATAGGTAATTTACTGCAACTATGATGTGTAGGTTATCATGTCATCAATAGTATTGCTTAATTTTTTATTGTTGTTTTGGTTATCTATCGACTCAAGGATGGCTGCAAATAAACTTTCAGGCTTAAAAGGCTTTGATACATACCCTGTCATCCCTGCATTATAGCAGTTCTGCATTTCGCCATACAGCGAGTGGGCTGTCATGGCCACAAGTGGTATTTTGGATACAGTGCCGCTAATCGCTCTTATTTGCTGTGTTGCTGCAATGCCATTCAGCACCGGCATTTGAATATCCATCAGCACCACATCAAAATGTTGCTGCTGTACTGTTTCCACGGCCGATGCCCCGTTTAGCACATGCGTTACCGTAAAACCGCCTTTTTCCAGCACTTGCGTGGCAAGCATGGCGTTTATGGCGTTGTCTTCTGCCAGCAGCACATGTATTGTTTTGCCTTCAGGCAAGGTTGTTATCTTGGCTTTTTCCTTTGTATTGTTTTCTTCAGCGCCTTCGTATTTGCTAAAAGTGAGTATGAAATGAAAAGTGGTGCCTTTTCCAGGAATGCTTTCCATACTAAGCGTGCCGCCGTACATATCCACTATGCCTTTGGCAATATTGAGGCCAAGCCCTGTGCCGCCATACAGCCTTTCCGTATCGGTGTTGGCCTGTGTGAACCTTTCAAAAATTGCATCCTGTTTTTCAGCAGCTACCCCAATCCCTGTGTCTTTTACATAAAAAGCGAGATAGTGTTTAGTGTCGTCTGGGCCGCTTACCATCTTGCAGCCGGTTTCCACATAGCCTTTATCGGTAAACTTAATGGCATTGCCCAGCAGGTTGAACAGTATTTGCGAAAGCCTCAACTGGTCGCCCATTACTTTTGAAGGCACATTGTCTGCCACCTGGTATTTTAACTGGATACCTTTTTCTTTTATTTTGGGCTCCAGTATTTTTACTGCATCGCTTACAATCTGTTTTACATCTACCGGCGCATTTTCAAGCGACAGGTTGCCTGACTCTATTTTCGATAAATCAAGAATGTTGTTGATAAGGCCCAGCAGGTTTTCTGAAGCTGATTGTATTATCTCAACATATTCATTTTGCTCCTTGTTTAATTTGGTATTGCTCAGCAAGTCAGTAAAGCCAATAACGGCATTCAGCGGCGTCCTTATTTCGTGGCTCATGTTGCTGATGAACTGGTCTTTTACTTTTAATGAGCGCTCCACCATTTCATTGGCTGCAATAAGGTCTGTCTCTATCTGGTAGCGGCCTGTAATGTCCATGCCAATGCCAAGAATGTATTTTTTGCCTTTCTTGTCTGTAAAGCATTTTTTAATTACGTTGAACCAGCTAATGGCATCACTGGTGCAGTTTGTGCCCGGCATGCTGCCCTCAAGCCTTATCATTTCGCCGTCTTTCAATTCAAGCATAGCTTCAAAATCGCCAAGGAAAATATCTTTTTCGCCTTTTGACAAAGCCGACACCTCAAGCAATGGAGCTTCGGCCCCGTTGCATAAATAATACTGGCTGAAAGTTTTGTTGTGCAGCACCACCTGGCACTGCTCGTTCACCACATAAATTATATTGGGGCTGTTTTCAATTATCTGGCTGATAAACTGTTGCTGCTTCTCAATTTCATTTTGTGCTTTTACCGATTCTGTAATGTCAATGGCACTGGCAATAACGTACGGCTCGCCGTGCCTGTTACTATACAACGTGTTCTGGTATAGCCATGCCCGCTTGCTGCCGTCTTTTCTTATTATCTGGAAAGAGCCGGTAGCGCTCTTCTTCTCTATAATTTCAGAAAGATAGAAATCAAAATACTGCCTGAATTCTTCAGCTACCAGCATTTGCAGGTTGGACCCTATCAGTTCCTTTTTGGTAAAACCGCTTAGTTTTTCAGCGGCAGGGTTTATATCAATAATAAAGCCTTTTAAGTCATGCTTGCAAATAATAGCCTGTGCATTGTCGAGCACGGCTGCTTTTTCTTCTTCGCTTTTCTTTATTGCCAGTTCAAACTGCTTGCGGTGAGTAATATCTTTTACGGTGCCCACGTAGCCAATCAAATTACCCGTTCCATCAAACCTTGGGGCAATGTTGCTGAGCATGTGCCTTGTTTCGCCATCAATTATATAGCGGTATTCAAGCTCATTTGTTTCGCCTTTGGCTGCGCCTTCAATACCTTTCCATAGTTGCGGCATGTCATCAGGGTGTATATTCCTGAAGATGTCATCCATGGTAATTTCGCCGGTAAGCGGCAGGTGGTAAATAGTGCGGAGCTCTTTTGAAATATAAAGCCCGTTGTTTACTGTGTCTGCCTCCCATGCGCCCACCTGCGCTATTTCAATGGCCTGCTCCAGTTTGTTTTTATTGGCCACCAACTGCTGTTCCAGCTCTTTCCTTTCCTTAATCTCATTTTCAAGCGCCAGTTCTTTTTCTTTCCGGTTGGTGATATCCGTTTCAATAGCGATATAGTTGGTAATTTCTGATGCGTCGTTGTAAATCGGTTTTACGCTTATCATGGCCCAGTACGGCTTGCCATCTTTTTTATAGTGCAGCATTTCTTCCACTACGCTGGCGCCTTTGTACATATTAAGCTTAATATTGTTAAGCGAAGACTTTTGGCTTAATGGGCCAAGCAAAAAAGTGTCGCCTTTTTTGCCAATAACTTCTTCCAGCGAATAGCCGGTAATTTTTGTAAAGCCTTCATTGGCCCACAAAACACAGCCGCTGTTGTCTGAGATAATTACTGCTTCGTTTATTTGCGCCACTACTTTGCCAAGCAATTTCAATTGCTTGTCTGCCATAGAGCTCATCATTTGCTCATGGCTTAAGTTGTTTTTTATCTGGTTGTTGAATGCCACCAGTTGCTGCCAGCGGATGCCTATAAAACAAAACAGCAGCCCAAGCACTAACGGTGAAAAAGCAATGATGATAAAATCGGGGGAGTATTCAAAAATATGTATCCATGTTTCGCTGAAACCATTTTGGCGGTTCAGGAGAAAAGCGTTTACCACCAGCATAGCGCCAAGCAATATCCCGGCAGCAGTGTATTTTAAAACGCCTATGTAATTATAGTTTCTCATTTTCCTGTTCACAGGTTTTTTCGGACACTGGGTTTTGTATTTGTTGAGTTTCCAGGCCATTGGTTGCCAGCACAAATTGCTTTTTGCCAGCAGTGTATTGTCAGCCTGGAATGGATAGATATTTTGATAAGGCGCATGTATTGCTAAATCTGTCAACCCAAACCAATTATCCTATTCAAAAACGGTATTTTCCGCAGAAAATTGCATTCGCCTGAAATATTATTGCAATATGTATGGCATTGTGGAAAAATAGCAACATAAAGGCGGCAACCTGTTGCCGTTTAAAAGTTTTGATCAGCTTTTTGAACGCTTTTCATCAAAGGGCCATAACTTTTGAAACTTTGATTTAATGAGGTAAATGGCAATGCCACTGGCAAACACCAGTACAAAATATTTTATTACCCCAGGCCCGGTTGAAAGAAAAATGAGCAGCCACAAAATAATAGCCAGTATGGCTGGCAAAGGGTAGAAGGGCATCCGATAGCTATCGGATTTATAGGGCAGCGGGCTGCCGGTTTTCTTTTTGCGCAGCAGCATTACGCCAATAGCCTGCCCAATAAACTGCAAAAGGATACGCATGGCAAGTATGCCGTCAATAATATGCTTCATTTTAAACAGCAGGCTGAATATAAAGGCAAGCGAAGCAAGGAACAACAGGGAGACATAGGGGAAGTTTTTTGTTGGGTGCAGCTTTGCAAATATTTTAAAGAAAGCGCCATCTGCAGCGGCTGCATACGGTACCCGTGAATACCCGAGCATTACTGCAAAAAGCGAGGCAAGCGCCACCCACAGTATCATGATAGTAACCACGTTTGCTGCGGTGCCGCCATACAGCCGTTCGATGAAAGTGCTTACTACAAATGGGTTTTTCCCTTCGTCGCACCAGGCCTTTATTTCCTGCCAGTTGACAACACTGGTTACACTCATGTTCATGGCAAGGTATAAAATAGCAATGCCTGCAATAGAAATAAACATGCTGCGTGGGATGTTTTTGCCGGGGTTTTTTATCTCGCCGCCTAAATGGCACACATTGTAATAGCCAAGGTAGCTGTAAATTGTTTTTACGCAGGCCTGGCCAAAAAAGAAAGAAGCAATTTGCCCCCAGTTGAAATTGGCAACTGCATCCTGTACTGGCTGAAAGAAATTGCCATGCGTAATGCCGCCTATGATTATCCAGCCCATTGTAAGCAGCACACCGCCCCAAAGCAGCACGCCAATCTTCCCAATATTGTCAATCTTTCTGTAAAGAAGTATTGTAATGAATATGATAACAGCCCCGGACACCGCTTTTTGTTGCCATTCTTCTAAATGGATTAAATAGCCAAGGTATTGCGAAAAACCAATAGCGGCAGATGCCGCCACCAACGGCGCCTGTATAATAGTTTGCCACACGTACAGAAAACTCACCAGCTTGCCGGGCCCATTTTTGCCATACGCTTCTTTTAAAAAGTTGTAACTGCCCCCTGCTAACGGGTACGCAGCACCCAGTTCGCTCCACACCATTGCATCAATAAACGAAAGCAGGGCCCCGGCAAGCCAGGCATATAAAAACTGGTTGCCCACAAGGCCTATTACCATTGGCAGGGTTACAAAAGGGCCAATGCCCACCATGTCAATCATATTGAGCACAGAAGACTGGAAAAGCCCAAGGCTGCGTTGTAGTTTTGGTGCAGGTTGCTGCATTAAGCTGTTTATGAAAGCAAATTAAACTTACTTGAAACAAAGGAGTTTCGTTTTGCGGTATTTTGAAGAGCAATTACCAGCTGGGTGTAAAGCTTTTCATAAACTCTGGATAGTTTTTTGTTTTGTAAGCGCCATCGCCAAAAAACTTAAGGGGCGCTTCCAGCTCTTTTGGTTTAAGGTAGCCTGCCAATGGCGCAGGCTGTGCATCAATGCCCGAAAGGAAAACAGTAGTAGGGTAGCTCATTTGGCCATACAGCAGGTATACGGCCAGCTCATTGGATTTATATTCTGGTTTGTATTCGTATTTTTTGCCGTTCCATTCAAAGGTTTCTTTTGATTCTGCATCTAATTTTACGGCGTAGTATTTTTCGTTGATATAAGCAGCAACATCATCTTTTGCATAGGTTTCCCTGTCCATCACTTTGCACCAGCCGCACCAGCTTGTGTATACATCCACTAAAATAGGCTTTGGGTTTTTGCTGTATGCTTCTTTTAATTCAGCTACAGTAAGCCATTGCACTTTTTCTTTATTGTATGGCATAAAAGAAACAATGCATATACATGCAGCAACAGCAATAATAAAATGCGCAACCTTTTGCATTATAGTTTTGTTTAGTAGCTTAGCCATCATTTAACGGCAAGGTAATGCATAAAATTGTTGTAGCCATCACAGGGGCAAGCGGTTCTGTTTATTCAAAGGTTTTGCTTGACAAATTGTTTGCCATAAAGGGGCAATGGGACGAACTGTCCATAGTTTTAACAGAAAATGCAAAGCAGGTATGGCAGGTTGAACTGGATAATGAAAGCTATAAAGATTACCCTGCCAGGTTTTACTCACAGCAGGATTTTCAAGCGCCGTTTGCATCAGGCTCCGGGCAATACGATATTATGATTGTTGCGCCATGCAGCATGGGCACACTCGGGCGTATTGCAGGAGGCATAAGCAACGATTTAATTACAAGGGCTGCCGATGTGGTGCTGAAGGAGAGGAGGAAATTAATATGTGTTGTAAGGGATACGCCTTACAGCCTTATCCATATAAAAAACATGGAAACAGTTACATTGGCGGGCGGCATCATCTGCCCGGCCACGCCATCGTTTTACAGCAAGCCAAAAACAATTGAAGAAGCCGCCGCCACAGTTATTGACAGGGTGATTGATTTGGCAGGTTTAAAAATTGATACATACAGATGGGGGAAGTAAAATTGTAATTGAAAAACTGCGTTTTTATTTTGATGACGCCTTTTTCATACAGGCAAATTTCATATATCTTCACTGCTTAAAAGATTGCTATGGCTATCCGCATATTTATTACCGGCGGCACATTCGATAAAGAATACAACGAACTGAACGGGCAACTGTATTTTAAAGACTCACACCTGAGCGACCTGCTTGAAATGGGCCGCAGCAGGGCAGAAGTGGAAATAAGGACTTTGATGATGGTGGACAGCCTTGAAATGACTGATGAAGACAGGCAATTGATAGCGTACCAATGCAACAACTGCGAAGAATCGCAGATTGTAATAACACATGGAACAGATACAATGGCCGATACTGCCAAAATGCTTGCTCAAAATGTGAAGGATAAAACTATTGTTTTAACAGGCGCCATGATACCTATCAAATTCGGCAGCAGCGATGGGTTGTTCAACCTCGGCAGCGCCCTTGCTTTTGCACAAACATTGCCAGTGGGCGTATATGTTGCCATGAACGGCCGTTGCTTCAACTGGAACAATGTCAGGAAAAACAAACAAACAGGCGTGTTTGAAGAAATAAAGTAGCTGTGGCTAATTTGCCAATATAAATTTTCTCAGCAAGTTTAAAGCGTTCATCGCCGTTAGCGCAATATTCCTTTCCCTGTCAAAACGGAAATGGAATTTTTGTGTTATGATGTTTTTGTTGTTGCCAACGGCCACCCACACTGTGCCAACAGGTTTTTCGCCGGTGCCGCCTCCCGGGCCCATAATGCCTGATACGGCAATGGTATAATCTGTCCCGATATTTTTCAGTGCGCCTTTTGCCATTTGTATTACAACTTCTTCGCTAACGGCGCCCAATGTTTCCAAAATGTTTTTATCAACGCCGAGCAGATCTTCTTTTGCTTTGTACGAATAGCTTACCACGCTTCCATCATAGTAATTGGAAGCTCCGGCTTTTGCAGTAATCAGGCTCGCAATATAGCCGCCGGTACAGCTCTCCGCAGTGCTTACTGTTTGTTTTCGTTGCAGCAATAATTTTGCTACTGCATCCTGCATTGTTTCGTCTTCATTTGCTATTAAATATTCTTTTACTAATACTTGCAGTTGGGCAAACAAGCCATTTACCTCTTTTTCAACAGAATCTTTATCAGTTCCGCTTGTTGTTAAGCGCAGGCGAACCATCCCATAGTTTGGCAGGTAGGCAAGTTTGATATGCTCAGGCAAAGCCTCCTCAAAGCCCTGTATCAGGTCTGCCAGCATTGATTCGCCAATGCCAAAGGTTACTAAAGTGCGGTGTATTATATGTGGGAATGAAAAATGTTTTTGCAGCCTCGGCACTACATCATCTGCCATCATCCCTTTCATTTCATGCGGCACGCCGGGCATGCTCATAAATATTTTGCCGTTTTTTTCAAACCACATGCCCGGCGCCGTGCCCCTTTTGTTTTGTACCACGGTGCATACATCAGGTACTTCGGCCTGCTTTATATTCCTGTCAGTAAGCGGCCGGCGGAAAACAGTTTCAAAAAGGTATTTTACATTGTCCAGGGCTTTCTCATCAGTAACCAATTGGCCGCCAAAATATTTACAAAGCAATGGCTTGGTGATGTCGTCTGCTGTTGGGCCAAGCCCGC
>CAYRRL010000063.1:0-2843 GCA_964426665.1 uncultured Ferruginibacter sp.
TTTCGTCCAATGCGCCGAAGATGATGCCTTTCTTTCCTTTGAGCAGGTTGTATGCCATAGCAGTAATTTTTTAGGCGGTAAAAATAAGGGAGTTGGGGGAATGAAAAAAGAAGGCAGCCATTTTAAAATTGCAGCTGTATTTTTATCATTCAAAAAAGCACAACATGCAGCCAGCCCAATTAAACGAACTGATACAAAACCGCCGCTCTGTTTTCCCCGATCAATTTGTTGAAGGTAAGAAAGTGGATGACGGGATTGTAAAACAAATATTGATAAATGCCACCTGGGCGCCCAGCCACGGGCAGGGCGAGCCATGGCATTTTACCGTGTTCACCGGCAATGGCCTGCAGGCTCTGGCGGCATTCCAAAGCGGGCTGTACAAAGAAACCGCAGGCGAATCGTACAAGGAAGACAAATACATAAAGTTGCAGCAGCAGCCGTTAAAAGCATCGCATATCATTTCCATCGGCATGAAGAGAAGCGCTAAAAAATCTATTCCTGAAATAGAAGACATAGAAGCAGTGGCTTGTGCCGTGCAAAATATCTATTTATCTGTAAGCGCTTACGGCCTTGGAGGCTACTGGACAACAGGGGGTATTACTTATATGGAAAATGCCAAACCTTTTTTTGGCCTGGGCGATGAAGACAAACTGCTAGGCTTTTTTTACATTGGCCATGTGGCCGTGCCATCGCCTGCCGGCAAAAGGAAGCCGGCAGAAGAAAAAACAAAGTGGGTAACCACAGCATGAATTTTATAAAACTGTACCTTTCCCTCCAACAACAAACTTTATGCAGCAAAAACAATATGGAGTTTTTTCCCTTCCTGTCATAGTAGGTTCATTGGGTTTTTTTGTTGACATCTACGATTTGCTGCTTTTTAATATTGTAAGGAAAAAAAGTTTTGAAGACCTTGGCGTAACAGGCGATGCCATAAAAACTTTAGGGGAAAATACATTGAACTGGCAAATGGTTGGCTTAATTGTAGGCGGCATCGCATGGGGAATAATGGGAGATAAGAAAGGGAGGAAGAGCGTATTGTTTGGCTCAATATTGTTGTATTCGCTGGCAACATTTGCCAATGGATTTGTTGCCAATGTGGAGCAATATACTGTGCTGCGTTTTATTGCAGCGCTCGGGCTTGCAGGCGAGCTTGGCGCCAGCATTACACTCATCAGCGAAATGCTGCCAAAAGAAAAGCGTGGCATTGGCTCGGCTATCATTGCCACCAGCGGCGTGATGGGTTGCATTGCTGCATATTTTGTATATAAACTGAGCGGCGAAAACTGGCGGCTTTGCTATTATATTGGCGGAGGAATGGGTATTGCGCTATTGTTTTTGCGTGCAGGCTTTTTGGAAAGCCGTATGTACGATGCAATAAAAGAATCGAAAGTTCCGGTTGGCAACTTCTTTATGTTTTTTCAAAACAAAGACAGGTTCCTCCGGTATTTCCGTGGCATATTGATTGGGTTGCCGGTTTGGTATACAATGACTTTGCAACTGCGTTTGGCATTGAAGGCTTTGACCAGCCAACAGCATTAATGCTGCAGTATGCAGCGCTTGCCTTTGGCGATATGGGCGCAGGCATATTCAGCAATTATATCAGGAGCAGAAAGAAAACATTGATTATTTATTATTGCATAACGGCTGTTTTTATTTTTCTTTTCTTTTATTTAAAGGGTGGCGGCAGCCCTTTCAATATGTATTTGCTTTGTATGGGGCTTGGCTTTGGCTCGGGTATTTCTGTTTTGTATATCACTATGAGTGCAGAACAATTCGGAACAAACTTGCGGGCTACTGCGGCTATTTCTATCCCTAATTTAGTCCGTGGCTTTCTTCCCCTTATTTCAATATTGTTCAAATTTTTGCGTAGCGATAAAGTGTTTAACAATTATGTAACCGGCGCTTATGTTACTGGCATCGTAGTAATGGTTATTGGTTTTATTGCTGTGCTGAATACAAAAGAAACTTTTGGGAAGGAGCTTGACTATACTGAACAGTAAGTAATAATGGTAGATAAGCCAGTAATAATGGTAATACTTGAAAGAATATAGCATAGTATTTTTAATTAGGAGTAACGCAAACCTTTGCAGGTTGCAATCATTCAAGTAAAAGTTTTCAAACTAAATAAACATTTATTTGTTTCTATATTCACCTAATTTTGCCTCTCCAATTTCCCATGTGAAATAGCCAAACGATTCCTGCCGGATTTTTAAAAAACTGTATGACCGGAATATTAGAAAGAAAAACGTTTGCCCTTCTTGTAACGCTGTTTTCAGCCATTAACTTATTTTCACAAAAAGCAACTGACAGTTTGTTGGCAAAAGCTGATTTGAAAAGCGTGGTGGCTTATGCCATAAAACACCAGCCCCTTATCCAGCAATCGCTTATTGACGAAACAATCGCCGCCAACACTATCAAATCAAAACTGGCTGATTGGTTCCCTCAGGTAAATTTTAACTACAGCCTGCAGCACAATTTCCAGGTACAGACAAATATTATTGGCGGCAACCCGGTAAGGCTTGGCGTGGAAAATACATCTGCCCTGCAGTTTGCAGCATCGCAGTATTTGTTCAACCGGGATGCGTTGCTTGCCATGCAGTCGAAAAGCGATGTGCTTGCACAGGCAAAGCAAACAACCGAAAGCAAAAAGATTGATGTGGCTGCGAGTGTGAGCAAGGCTTTTTACGATGTGGTGGCCACCCGGCAGCAAATAAAAGTGGCTGATGAAAATATCAGCCGCCTTGAAAAAAGCATCAACAATGCTTTTCAGTAATACAAAGCCGGGCTGGTTGACAAAACGGATTATAAAAGGGCAACGATTGCCCTCAACAATACCAAAGCGC
>CAYRRL010000063.1:2853-3783 GCA_964426665.1 uncultured Ferruginibacter sp.
TGAAAGCCAAAACAGAATACCTGAAATATTTGATGGGCTACCCTGTGGCTGCGCCACTTGCGCTTGTGTACGACAGCCTGCAACTTCAGAAAGAAATTTTGATTGATACTTTGCAAACTGCCAACTACAACGGCCGAATTGAATACCGCCTGCTGGAAACACAAAGAAAACTGCAGGAAGCCAATGTGAAGTACAACAAGTGGGCATACCTGCCCAATGCTTCGCTTAACGGCGCTTACAATATGAATTTTTTGAATAATAATTTTTCAAAACTGTACAGTACCAATTTCCCGGCTTCTTTTGCATCAGTAACTTTATCGTTCCCCATATTTCAGGGCGGCAAAAGAAAATATAATATTGCCAATGCACAATCTCAGTTGAAAAGAACAGAATGGGACATTGAAGCGTTGAAGAACAACGTGAATGCACAATATGCTGCGGCGCTTGCCTCATATAGAAGCAATTTGGCAATGTATAATGCCCTGAAGGAAAATGTGGCATTGGCGCAGGAAGTGTATGATGTGCTGAGCCTGCAATACAAAAACGGCATAAAGGCTTATATAGAAGTGGTAACTGCTGAAACAGACTTGCGTACATCGCAGATAAATTACTACAACGCATTGTACCAGGTGCTGGCAGCAAAAGTGGATGTGATGAAGGCGCTGGGGCTGATAGTGTATTAGTGATAGGCAATAAGCAAAGCTGTCAAAAATCAATCATCATAAAAGAAATCCAAATCAATATTAAATAAAACATGTTTTCAAATTTTCTAAAAATATGCTCTGTATTTGCAACTGCATTTTTACTGGCTGCTTGTGGCGGCGAAGATAAAAATAAGGTGCAGGGCCCGCCGCCCCCGGTATTTGTTACAGTGGCAGATGTGCAGGCCGGCGAAGCTGTTTACTACGACGAGTACCCCGGCACTATTGC
>CAYRRL010000063.1:3793-9958 GCA_964426665.1 uncultured Ferruginibacter sp.
AACCAAACAGAACTAAGGGCACAGGTGAGCGGCTATGTAACCGGCGTGTATTTTCAAGATGGGCAAAAAGTGAGCAAAGGGCAGCGCCTGTATTCAATAGATGCACAGGTGTATAATGCCAATTACGAGCAGGCGCTTGCCAACCTGCAGCTGCAGGAAACAAATATGCTGAAAGCACAAAAAGATGCTGACCGCTACCACGAGCTTGACAGGCATGACGCTATTGCAAAACAACAGGTTGACTATGCTGACGTTGCTTTAGAAGCTGCCAAAAAGCAAGTAGCTGCTGCAAAGGCTGCTGTAAACAGTGTGAGGGCCAACGTTAGCTTCTCAAATATTGTTGCGCCCTTTAGCGGCACTATTGGCATTTCAAATGTAAAAACAGGCACATCAGTTGTGGCAGGGCAAACCGTGTTGAATACAATTTCTACAGACAACCCGGTTGCAGTTGACTTTGCTGTTGACCAAAAGGAGATATACCGTTTTTTGCAAATGCAGCAGCAAAAGCCGGAAGCCAAAGATTCTGCTTTTACCATTTCTTTTGGCGCTGACATTTACCCTTATACCGGCAGCATCAGTTTAATTGACCGTGCTGTAGATGCACAAACCGGCACTATTAAAACAAGGCTTGTGTTCCCTAATGAAAAGGGCATGCTGCGGCCGGGGATGAATACAACAGTGAGGGTAAAAAGCAACGCAGCCAGGCAATCAATACTAATACCATATAAAGCAGTTAGCGAACAGTTAGGGGAATTTTTTGTGTATGTGCTTGGGGATAGTAGTAAAGTTAGCCAGCGGAAAGTAATTCTTGGCAAACAAAGCGGTACCAGCATTATTATAAAGGATGGATTGAATGCAGGCGAAAAAATTGTGGTTGAGGGCGTGCAGAAATTAAGAGAAGGGGCTGTTGTTACTACTGCCCCTCCTAAAGCGCCACCAGCAAAAAAGTAAATACTCAATAAAGGATAAATGTACAAGTGTGCGGCGCAACGGTGCTTAATCATTGCTCCGAAGCCTGTTTCAAAATAAAAAACAACAACCAGAATAATTCTTAATGATAGCAGATGTATTTATAAAACGACCGGTAACAGCTATTGTTGTTTCTGTGGTATTGGTGTTAGTAGGTATTATTGCACTTGCCATATTGCCCATTGCACAGTATCCTGATATTACTCCCCCAACAGTAACAGTGTCTGGCAATTTTATTGGCGCTGATGCAGAAACGGTGGAGCAAACCACTACCACCGCAATGGAAACGCAGATAAACGGCACGCCGGGCATGACGTTTATGAGCAGCAACAGCACCAGCAGCGGGCAAAGCAGCATTAACGTAACATTTGAAGTGGGTACTAATGTAAACCTTGCTGCTTTGGATGTGCAGAACCGTGTAAGTATTGCACAGCCGTCTTTGCCTGATGCTGTAAAAAGGCTTGGCATTACCGTTAGAAAGCGAAACCCGAGCATTATGGTGGCGCTGGCTTTTTATTCGCCTAATGGCACACATGATGCAACGTTTATTGGCAACTATGTAAATATTTACATAAAAGATGCTTTGCAGCGTGTGAAAGGCGTAGGCGATATTGTAAGCCGTGCAGACGACTTTGGCATGAGGGTTTGGATGAACCCTGAAAAACTGGCCGCACTTAAACTAACGCCATCTGACATTATAAGAGTATTGAATGAGCAAAACCTCCAGGTGGCTGCTGGCACTGTGGGCGGCAATCCACAGCCCAATACACAAACATTTGAATACAGCGTACTGACCAATAGCCGCATTAATACTGTTGAACAATTTGAAAATATTATTGTGAGAGCAGTAAGCGGCACTGGCAATGCTGTGTATTTAAAGGATGTGGCAAGAGTAGAGCTTGGCAAATTTGATTATGGCAGCAATGCTTTTGTAAATGGCAAGCCTGCTGCTTTTGTACTTATTTACCAGGCTCCAGGGGCAAATGCAATAGATACTTACGATGGCCTCAATAAAGCATTGGCAGAACTAAGAAAATCCTTTCCAAAAGATATTGATTACCTGGTGCCGCTTGAAACTGTATCAGTAGTAAAAGTTTCTATTGAAGAAGTGCTGCATACATTGGTGGAAGCATTGCTGTTAGTGGTGCTGGTAGTGTTTTTGTTTTTGCAAAGTTGGCGGGCAACATTGATACCATTGCTTGCTATTCCAGTTTCTTTAATAGGCACTTTTATTTTCTTTATACCGTTTGGCTTTACCATTAATACGCTTACACTTTTTGCATTTGTGCTGGCTATTGGTATTGTGGTGGATGATGCTATTGTGGTGGTGGAAGCGGTGCAGCATTATATTGATCATGAAAAACTGTCGCCGAAAGAGGCAACCAAGAGAGCGATGAAAGATATTTCCGGCCCTGTAATTGCAATAGCTTTAATATTAGCTGCGGTATTCGTCCCTGTTGGTTTCATCCCTGGTATCGTAGGAAGATTGTACCAGCAGTTTGCTATCACCATTGCTGTGTCAGTTATTATTTCTGCTTTTGTGGCGCTCTCTCTTACGCCTGCACTGTGTTCTATCATGCTAAGGCCGGCTAAAGGAGAAGGCGAAAAAAGGAATTTACTGGAGAAATTTTTTGCTGCTTTTAATAACAGGTTTAATAAGATAGCTGCATCCTATACAAGAGGCGTGGGCAAATGGATAAAGGGGGCGCCATACGTGTTGGTAATGATGGCATGTTTGTTTGTTGGCTTATTCTTTTTATTCAAAAGCAAGCCTTCAGGCTTTATACCTACAGAGGACGAAGGCCGTTTGTTTGTAACATACGAAATGCCGGAAGCCACATCTACTACAAGAAGCGTTGCCATGCTGAAAAATATTTTGGGGAGGATACAGCAAAACGTTCCGGAAGTGAGGGTAGTGGGCGGGCTTGCAGGGCTTAACATTGTTACCTTTTCAAACAAGGCGAATGCAGGTACTTTATTTGTAAACCTGAAACCCTGGAACCAGCGTGAGGGGAAAGAGCACCATGTGCAATCGGTGATTGCTAAGGTGCAGCAGATAACGGCTGATATAAAAGAAGCAAGGGTACTGGCTATTTCCCCGCCGGCGATTCCTGGCCTTGGGCAAACTGCCGGCTTTACGTTTGAATTAAAACAAACTACCAGCACAGACAATATACAGCAGTTTGAAATGGTAGCAAGAAATTTTTTAGAGCAATTAAGCAAGCGCCCGGAAATTGACAGGGCATATACTTTCTTCAATGCAAGGACGCCATCCTATAAAATTGATGTGGACAGGGAAAAAGCAAAACAGCTTGGCGTGCAATTGAGCGATGTGTACAGCACTATGTCAACCCTGCTGGGCAGCAGCTATGTAAATGACTTTAATTTATATGGCCGCAACTTCCGTGTAATGGCGCAGGCAGACAGCAGCTACCGTTCTTCCCTTGATAAATTGGAAAAATATTATGTACGCAATGATGCAGGCAATATGGTGCCGTTAAGCTCACTGATAACAACAAAAGTTACAGAGGCGCCATCCTTGATTTCGCATTTTAATGTAAACCGCAATATCGAAATCAACGGCACGCCCAAGGAGGGCTACAGCAGCGGCCAGGCAATAGAAGCATTGCAGGAAGTGGCCAAAAATTTGCCAGCTGGTTATGGCTACGAATTTGCCGGCATGAGCGCCGAAGAAATAAAAGCTGGCAACAGCACATTGCTTATCTTTTCTATTTCTATTGTGTTTGTGTTTTTGTTTTTGGCTGCTTTGTACGAAAGCTGGAGCATTCCTTTCTCTGTATTATTTGCAGTGCCAATCGGTGCCTTCGGCTCTATACTAACGCTTACGCTGCTCCCAAACCTTACCAATAATATTTACGCACAAATCGGCTTGATAACACTTATAGGCCTTGCAGCAAAAAATGCAATATTGATTGTGGAGTTTGCCAAAGAGCGTGTTGACAGGGGCATTGATATTGTGCATGCCACATTGCAGGCTGTACAATTAAGGCTTCGCCCAATCATAATGACTTCAATGGCCTTCATATTGGGCGTATTGCCATTGGCTTTTGCCAGCGGCGCTGCCGCTGAAAGCCGCAAAACTATTGGGTGGACGGTGTTTGGGGGAATGCTTGCTGCTACAACATTAGCAATTTTTGTAGTGCCCGTATTGTTTGCTTTGATTACTAAAATAAGCTACGGCAGGAAATTAAAACACCTGAAAGCACAGCAGGAAGATGAAGCAGCAGTGGATGATTCGATTATTAATAAGTTGAGTTAAGCCCTGTCACTACTAAATATTAAATCTTCTTCAGCGCTTTGCTGTATACTTCCAAACAGCGTTTCCTTGCAAGCTCATGCTCCACTATTGGCCTGGGGTAATCAAAGCTTTCTAATTCAGGCACCCATCTGCGGACGTATTGTAAATCCTTGTCGAACTTTTCTGTTTGCAGCCTTGGGTTAAAAATGCGGAAATAAGGTGCAGCGTCGCAGCCGCTGCCTGCAGCCCATTGCCACCCACCATTGTTAGCAGCTAAATCAAAGTCCAGTAATTTTTTTGCGAAATAAGCTTCGCCCAATCTCCAGTCCAGCAATAAGTGCTTTGCAAGAAATGAAGCAACTATCATCCGCACACGGTTGTGCATAAAGCCTGTTTCATTTAACTCCCTCATGCCTGCATCAACAATTGGGTAGCCAGTTTGCCCATTGCACCATTTTTCAAATTCGCCTTTGTCCCTTCTCCATTCAATATGGTCATATTCCGGTTTAAAAGCTTTGCCCTTGCCAACATGAGGAAAATGCCAGAGGATATTGTGGTAAAAATCCCTCCATATCAATTCGTTTAAATAAGTTTCAGAAAGCTCTTTTGCTTCAGCCGCCAATTTGCGTATGCTGATAGTGCCAAACCGTAAATGAACACCCAACTTAGAAGTGCCATGAATACCGGGGTAGTCTCTTTGCTTGCTGTATTTCTTTATTAATTCTTCATTAAGGCCTTTTGATGGGAATGGTTTGTCAACTGCTTTAAAGCCGATTGATTTTAAAGAAGGCATTTTCTTTTCTGCCTGTTTGAAAAAGTTTTTGAAATATTTTTTGTTGGGGTAGGGCTTCAGGTGAAAATCAGTAAGCACTGCTTTCCATTTGCGGCTGTACGGCGTAAACACAGTGTAAGGCTTGCCATCGTCTTTCAGCACTTCATCTTTTTCAAGTACCACCTGGTCTTTAAAAGTTTTTAAAACAACGCCGTGTTCATTCAATAAACTGCTGATAGCTTTTTCCCTTTCCAATGCGTAAGGCTCATAGTCATGGTTTGTAAAAACTGTTTCAATCCGATAGCCATCGGATTTATATTTTTTCAGCAGTTGTTTATATGCTTCCAATGGTGTTTCGTGATACACTTCCAGGCTGCTGCCAAGTTTCACTAATTTCCCCTGTATTTCTTCCAATGCTGCATGTATAAACTCTACACGCCTGTCTTCTTTGTCTTCTAATTCATCAAGTATATTGGTATCGAAAATAAAAACAGGCACAACAGGGTTGCTGCTTTTTAATGCATGGTACAAGCCTGCGTTGTCATCTAATCTTAAATCCCTTCTGAACCAGAAAATATTTACAGTTTGCATGGAGAAAACCTTGAATACCGTTTAAGGCGTTAGAAACCGTTTAAGCCCTTTATCAAACAACAAACTCAGGCAATGGTTGGCAGCAATGCGGCATAAATTTTTTGTACAGTTTCGTTTTTGTAAGTGCTGCTGCCAATGCTTTGCACCCACCTTATAGCATAAATACTGTTGGTTAAAAAAACTTCGTCTGCATTTAATGCCTCTTCAATAGTTATAGCCTGCTCGTTTACCTTCCAGGCAGTTGCCTTTAATGATTGCATAATATGCTCCCTCATTATGCCTGCCACACAGCCTTCGCTTAATGCAGGCGTGAATATTTGCTCGTTTTTAATGATAAATACATTGGCAACAGTACTGTCGCATACCCGGCCATGATGGTTTTGCAAAAGGGCATCGTTCCATTTTTCTTTTTTTGCATATAGCGCCGCAAGGGCATAAGGCAGGTAATTGCAGTGCTTCAGGCTGCTCAGCATATCGCAGCTTTTTTTCGCATCTTTAAAAATACCCAGCACAAGGCCGTTGCTGTTTAAGGAATTGTTTTCTTCAGGAAGGGTAAATGTTTCAATCATGTAAT
>CAYRRL010000063.1:9968-10467 GCA_964426665.1 uncultured Ferruginibacter sp.
GGCGCATGGCTTATGGCATCGTACAAGCCGCCATCGCCACGAAAAACCTGCAGCCTTATACGTGCCTTGTTTTCGTGCCCGTTCTTTTTGGCCAGCAGCAATATTTCCTCTATTAATTTTTCAGGCGAAAAAAGTTTTGGCAGCTCAAAGCCCAGTACTGCCATGCCCTTCCACAGCCGGGCAAAATGTGCATCTGCAAATTGCAGCCTGCCATCTGCCATTTTCATCGTTTCAAAAAGCCCATCGCCATAGCGCAGGCCACGGTTGCCCGGGCCAACTATTGCGGAGCCCTCTTTATATGTTTTGCCATTAAAAACAAAATACGCCATCTTTCAAAGATAGCCGTTTGTTGTTTTGCCACAGATTCCACGAAATGCCACTTGCCTTCCCCTGCGCCTTCTGCCACGCTGCGTGCCCAAAAAAAGAAAGCCCCGGCACGCCGGGGCATATACAAATAAAGCTCATCTCTTTATTTCACATCCTCGTCAAGTATATTATT
>CAYRRL010000064.1:0-10446 GCA_964426665.1 uncultured Ferruginibacter sp.
TGGCGGTTCAGGAAATCGTTTCTAGAATCATAACTAAAAAAATAATTGGGGAACTTCAGTTTTTCAAGATATTCAAACACTGAGAAAAAACTGTAGCGGCGGTAATAATCATTGTTCAGGTTTATAAGCGTATCGCCAGCCACCATTTCCTGGAAGCAGGCAATATCAGGCTTGTATTTGTTCACCAATGCCAGCATATCTTCCCTTGTTTCGGGCTTCTTTTTGCTGTACAAAATATTAAACTGTGCCACATTCCAGCTCATCACCCTTAAATCACCAGGGTTGCCTGCCACATCAAAAGGAGATGAAAGCCTGAAAGGCAAAATATGGCTTAGCGGCCCAAGCGTTGCAACAATGGCAATAATAGAAATAAGCGCCCAGCCTCTTTTTACAAAAAGCCAGAATACAACAAACAGCACCAAAAGAATAAGAAGGTAAAAAGCTGCCAGCGGCAAAAAACCAAATGGCCAGCCTAAAGGGAGGAACAGTTTTCCATGGCAGCCTGCAACATACAATACGGCAATAATTATATTGGAGACAATAAAAAATTTTTTTGATAACCTGCGGAAAAGGCTCTTAGGCATGAAGTAAAATTAGCAAATGCAGGGAAAAACTATAACACAGATTTTGAAATACAGATTATAAAAAGAAACCAGCAAATCCGTGCAATCATTTCAATCCGTGCCCTAAAGAAGCATCAATTCAAGTCCTCATCAGCGGCACGCTTTAAAATATTCTTCTCTTCATCCGTAAGAAAATGGTAACCCTTCTGGTTTATTTTATCAAGTATTTCATCAATGCGCTGCTGGGTAACATTGCTTGTTTTTTTATAGGGCTTCCTTTCGCCTGTATTATAAAATACTTTTTCCTTAACGCCTTTTTTGGGCTGCTGCTTTGCAGGCGAAAAAATATTCATGAACCAGTTGTAAAGATTATTCATCCACACGCTGCCATCGTAGCCTTTTCTTATAAAATGGATAAACAGGAAGCCAGCACCAGCACCCGCCAATTGCGCAAGGCTGTAAGGCGCTGCGGTTGTGGCCACGCCGGAAAAACTTATAAGCATAAATACCAGCGTGAGCACCCACATGGGTATGCCCCCGCCAAGGTTCCTGAATATCCTGAAATCGGGCGCAAGCATAGTAGCTGCAGCAGCAAGGGCCATATTGGAAGCGCTGGCGCCAAACAGCCAAAAACTGCCCGCTATTGGTTTTGAAACCGGCAGCAAATTGGCTGACAGAAGGAAAAAAAACGCACCTGCCAGGCCGCCATAAATATATACTGGTATTAACCTCTTGTTGCCGGATAGTTCCTGAAAAATATAACCGAAAGTCCAAAGCCAAAGCATATTGGGGAGCATGCTGCCAAAAAAACCAATATGCGTAAACATGGAAGTGAGCAAAACCCAGGGCCTGGTAACCAAAGTTGAAAGGCTGGCCGGCAACTGGAACCAGGGCAGCACATCTTCGCTGAATGTGGTAGCCTTGCCCTGTGCATTGGCATAAATTGCTTCGACGACAAGCAAAGTGATGTAAAAAATGATATTGATGGTAAACAACGCTACCAGCGCATTGTTGTCGTCGCCCAGTGTAAACCTTTTCCTGGGTTGCCTGTAATCCATATACCTGTCCGCCTCTCCCATACAAATACGTTTATTACAAATTTACATTTACCTTTTAAATAAACCGTTAAGGTTAGTAAAACGTTTTACGGTTGGTTTTGTTCCAGTAGTACATCAATAAAAAACCCACGATTGCACCGCCCAAATGGGCAAAATGGCCAACATTATCGCCTGCAGACGGGTTGATTCCGCCAAACAGGTCAATTAAAACAAAAACAGGTATAACATATTTTGCTTTTACAGGTATTGGCACAAACATTATATACATTTCAGTATTCGGAAAAAGGTAGGCAAAGGCTGCCATCACACCCATAATGGCCCCGGAAGCGCCTATCATTGAATATTCCTGTTTGTATGCCTGAACCACTTCTGTTGCGGATATGCCATGAGTTTCTGCGGCGCCAAGCCCTTCAATGCTTTTTGCAAATGTTTCTGCGCTGTATGGGACAGTTAGTTGTGTAAGCAGGCCTGCCCCTAAACCGCATACCATGTAAAAAATCAAAAATTTTTTTGAGCCAATATAGCTTTCCAGCATAGTGCCGAACATATATAGCGAAAAAAGATTGAAAAAAATATGGCTGATGCCGCCATGCAAAAACATATGGGTGATTAATTGGTGCGGCTTAAAATCAACAGATAAAAAATAATGAAGCGCCCCCCAATCGGTAACATCAAATGTGGTAATGAGGTTCTGCACTAAAAAAGCCAGCACATTAATAATAACAAGGTTTAAAACAACCGGGGTAGCCCTTTGCATCTTCTAAAAATTTAAGGTGCAATTTCGGGATTGTTGGCTGATAAAAATGAAATGGCTGCGTTAATTATGATGGATGAATATTAACTGTATGCCTCTTCCAGCTTTTGCAATAATTGCGCTTTTAAACTTTCTGGTATAAAAGCCGCTTTCACAGCGTTCACGTTGCACTCAAAAAAATCCTTCTTGCCCCAGCCAAAATTTTCCTGCAGCCTTTTGTATTCTGTATTCAGGTTTACATTTACAATGGTGCGGCAGTCGGTATTGATGTTTAATAAAACGCCATTCTTTTTTAATGAATCAACCGGGTGGTTTTTAAAAGTATCGTACATAGAAGTTTGCACATTGCAGCTTGGGCAAATTTCCAAATGGATTTTTTTGTCCCTTAAATGCGCCACCAATTTTTCGTCTTCTGCGCTTCTGGCGCCATGCCCAACCCTTGAAGGCTTAAAATGCTCCAGCACTTCCCACACGCTTTCCGGGCCGGCAGCTTCGCCGCCATGCGCTGTTATGTGCAGCCCTTTTTCTTTTGCATATTTAAATGCAGAAACATGGTTAGTAATGGGGCAACCAGCTTCATCGCCGGCAATATCAAAACCTGCAACACAAGTGCCGGCAAACTGTTCTACCAATTTTACTGTAGCCATGCTTTGCTCTTCGGTATAGTGCCGCAGCGTGCACAATATCAGCCTTGCTTCTATGCCTGTTCTTTTTACAGCAGTGGCGGTTGCGGCTTCAGTTGCCTGCACCACTTCATAAGGCGTTAAGCCTTTTTCCAAATGAAGAAATGGCGCAAAACGTATTTCGGCATACAATACATTGTCTGCTTTCAGTTGCTCAAACAAATCATCCACCACCAATTGCATCGCTTCTGTTGTCTGCATCAGTTGAAAACCTTTTACAGCACGCTTTAAAAAATCAACCAGGTCATCACATTTTGGCGGCGCAATAAATTCATGGTTGTATTGCTCCAGCGTTACCGAAGGGTCTAATTTTTTTACCACATCGTAGCTAAGGCTGCAGTCGAGATGAAGGTGCAACTCTATTTTGGGAAGTATGTCGAAGTTCATTCGTTATTTGTTATTTATTATTCGTTGTTCCACACCCGTAATTCATCATTGCAAAAATTGAAATACCTCATTTATATGGGCAACGCTTTTAAAATTTTTATGCTCCACTTTATGCTCCACATGCTCATGCGCCCATGTAGTATGATACGGGATATGTATGGCATGCCCGCCTACAGCCAGCACCGGCAGCACATCGCTCTTTAATGAGTTGCCCAGCATTAAAAATTCTGAAGGCTGTATATCCAAATGTTTTATCAGTTTTTTATAGTCTGCTTCCTGTTTGTCGCTCATTATTTCAATATGGTGGAAATAATGCTCCAGCCCCGATTTTTTTAGTTTGCGTTCCTGGTCAAGCAAATCGCCTTTGGTTGCTACTACCAATCTGTATTTTCCTTTTACTGATTTTAATACCTCTTCCACGCCCTCCAGTAGCACCACTGGTTTTTGCAGCAACTCCTTGCCATATTCAATCACCTTGCCAACCACTTCTGTATTTAAAGAGTTGCCGGAAATACGCATGGCAGTTTCAATCATGCTGAGCGTAAAGCCCTTTACGCCGTAGCCATACAGGGGCAGGTTGTCAACTTCGGTTTTAAACAATTCTTTAATCAGCGTATGCTCTGGCAAATAATCTTCCATCAGCCCGCAAAATTTTTCTTCAATCTCTTTGAAGTAAGGCTCGTTTACCCAAAGGGTGTCGTCGGCATCAAAGGCTATTACTTTAATGGGCATATGCACAAATTTATTTCACCGTGAAGCGGCAAATGTAAAGCAAACAGGTTGATGAAGCAATGATTAAAACTATTTCGCCCTCTTTAGTATCATCGCTTCTAATGGGTTTAATAACGCCTTTGTGCCTTTTATTATTTTTGTTGAAAGCAGGTCTTTATATGTTGCAGAAGCAGGCAGGATAAACTCATGTTTGGTTTTTTCAAGATTGAACAATACAAAAATTTCCTCTTTCTCATCAAACCTTTTGTAACCCAGTTTTTTCCCTTCGGAAATTATGAACTCTATTTCACCCGTGGCAAGGACAGGGTTATTTTTCCTGATGGCAATTAGTTTTTTGTACCAATCAAATTGCTGCTGATTGAAAACTACTTTATCAAAATGCTTTTCGCCGTGCTGGTAATTGTTCCTTGTTTCATCTTCAAATTTAAATTCCTTCCACATAAGCGGCTTCCTGCAATGGGGGTCGTCGCCGCCCCACATGCCCATTTCTTCTCCGTTCCAAATTTGCGGGGCGCCAACAGTGGTAAACAAATGCACTAAATACAACCGCTGCCTTTTGTATGTTTCAGCATTGGGCTTGCCTGTTTTGTAGTGTGGGTCATCGTTCGGCGTTGCATGGAATTTATATTTGTTAGGGTTATAAAAATCGCTCAGCAACCTTGGCGCATCATGTGTGGAGGATACATTCATCATGGCCTGAAGGTTGTCTTTATTAAGGCGGCCCCATTCAAATTGCAAACTGTCCTTTAACTGTGCGGCATCTATTTCAAAATAGTTATGGGCAAAAAAATACCGGGCCGGTTTGTATGCCTGGTAAAACATCACTGCATCAAAAATATCGCCCTGTGTATAAGGCGTTGGGTCCATTAATTTATCGGGCCATTCTTCCCACCATATTTCGCCAACGAGATATGCATCGCCTTTTATTCCCCTCACATGCTTCCTGAAATCCCTCCAAAACCCCAGGCCAATTTGGTCTGCCACATCTAACCGGAAACCATCAATGCCTTTTGATATATCGCCATTGGGCGCCAGCCACCTTTTTGCCACGGCAAACTGGTGCTGCTTTGCCCCTTCGTTCATATCGCCTTCGTAAGGAAGCCCCACTTTTCTTTCAGTGGTGATGCCCACTTTTTTTATTTCAGGCAATGATTTGTTGCCAAGCCATCCGCCATAGTCAAATTCACTATGCGGCGTGTTGGGGTCTTCAAATGATTTAATGTCAAACCAATCTTTGTAAGGCGATAGCTGCTGGTTCTTCACAATATCCTGCCATGCCCAAAACAGTATGCCCGTGTGGTTCCATGAATAATCCATAATAATTTTCATGTTTCTTTTATGGCATTCATCAATCAGTTTTAAAAAGAGTTTATCAGCTTTTGTCCATTTCCATGTTGCCGGGTCGGCAGGGTTTTCCGATGCAATGATTTTATTGTCGCCTTCCGGGTCGGGGCCAAAGTTTACATCTACATGGTGGTAATTTTTTGCATCGTATTTGTGCAGCGACGGGGCATCATTAATGGGGTTAAGAAAAATTGCATTCACGCCTAACCGCTGCAGGTAGGCCAGTTTTTTCAGCACGCCCTGTAAGTCGCCACCATAGCGGCGGAACTGTATGGTTTCATTAAATGGCTTGTGCAAATTCTTTTCCCATTCCTGCTGGCCAAACCAGTTTTGTTGCCAAGGTGTAACCTTCCAGCCTGCTGGCGGCTCCATTTGTGCTGGCACGGTAATACTTGCAAGCGTTGGGCCGTTTTTTTTATCGCCATTATAAAAGCGTTCAACAAATATTTGGTACCAGATGGCGTGCTTGCTCCATTCGGGCGGCTTGTTAAATGCAGTGGGCATGGTTTGTGAAAATGTTGGGAGTGATAACAAAAACAATAGTGCTAAATAAAATACCTGTTTCATTCAATTTAAATTGGCTGCATGAAAGTATTAAAGAAATGAATGGCTTGCATATTCTTTGAGCAACATTGTTTGCGCTTTTATTTTACCTTCATTTTTCAATCATACAAAATGAACGGCCGCAATTACCTTTCTTACCTCATCAACCCCCTTGAACTGCTGCGTACAAAAAAAGTATTGCAGGTAAACCCCACGGCAGCGCCCGAAAGGAAAGAGCCGGAAACACTGAAGATAGATGTGTACGATTATGATGCTGCCGGCATTGAAGCAAAAGAATTGCATGCTGTAAGCCACTGTTTCCCCTATGTGGATTCGCCCAAAATAACATGGATAAATGTAGATGGGCTGCGGAAAAAAGATGTGGAAGCCATCTGCGCCCATTACGGCATACATAACCTGATAGTAGAGGACATATTGAGCATTGGCCAGCGGCCAAAAATGGATGAAATAAACGGGCTGGTGTTTTGCCTGCTGAACATGCTTTACTTTAATGAAAAAGACAGCGCTGTGGAAACAGAGCAAATAAGCATTATTCTTGGTAAAAACTTTGTCATCAGTTTCCAGGAAGATGAATCAAGGGATGTGTTTAACCCGTTACGGGAAAAAATGAAACTGGCCAGCAGCAAAGTAAGGCAGCAGGGCGCAGATTTTTTATTTTATTCCTTAATTGATTTGATAGTTGACAACTACTTTGTAGTGATGGAAAAACTGGGCGATAAAATTGAAAACCTGGAGGAGGATATTGTACGCAGCCCCAATAGCCGCAGCCTTGCTAAAATAAATATGCTTCGCAAAGAAATGATAGTGCTTAAAAGAAGCATAGCGCCAGTTAGGGAAATGGTGAACGGCATTTTGCGGAGCGACAGCAAGCTGATTGAAGAGCGGACGGAGAAATATTTTAAAGATGTTTACGACCATATTATACAAGCAAACGACCTTGCCGAAAACTACCGTGATATGATGATGAACCTTCACGATTTGTACTTGAGCAACGTAAACTTAAAGATGAACGAAGTGATGAAAGTGATGGCGGTGGTTACCTGCCTGCTGGCGCCTGCCACCGTTATTGGAGGTATATTTGGGATGAACTTTGACCGTATTCCGCTGCTTCACAATAAATGGGGTTTCTTTATTTCTGTTGCCATCATGCTGGTTATACCCCTTATTATGCTGCGGATGTTTATTAAAAGGGGATGGTTTAAAATATAGCCAGAGCGGCAGTTTTGCAGCCGTTTACGCATATTTTAATTGGAAAGCCGGCACATTCAAAAAAAATACTATACTTTCACAACAGTTTTCATAGGGTACGGATTAAAAACGAACCGGGGTTTTCACCCTGGTTCTATTTTTTTACTGGGAAACTGTACTTTTAAAACATGATACAAAAAAAGAAGCCCGGTGTTGATGTAATACTGGATGTGTTGAAAGCCACATTGGCTGCTTATCCGGAAGCTGAACTAATAAAAAGTTTCCTTTTTCAATACCAGGAGCGTGGAGGGCTTAGCAAAAAGCAACTGGAAGGCCTTTACGGGAAAGCAAGCAAAGTAAAAGCCATTCCCGAAGCCAAACTGGCAACCTTGCAGGCCATCATTTTAAAAAAGCACCAAAAGCAAAAATCGCCACTGCCTGCAGCAGCCCCTCTATACGAAAAAGACGAAGCTTCTGCAAGCACTGCCAGCGCTATCCTTGAAAAATACCCGGCACATAAAGCGGTTTTGTTTTACAAAAACAAAATTGACAATAACCAGCCCCTGGCTGCATCAGAAAAAGCGGAACTCGAGCGGTTTAAAAAAATTTTGCTGAAGCCATAAAAAAGAAAAGCAATTTGGGCATTTCCCAAATTGCTTTTTGCAGCAACATTGCCAGAAATGGTTAACTGAACAAACCGCCTTTCTTAAGTTCTGTAGTGCCTTCCCCAATCAAAAAGCCATTCTGGTATATTTGAACCTTATAATTGCCTTTTTGGAAACTGGTCCCTGGCACAAAACCAAACTCCACATATTTCCTCTTAGCTGTTTCCACATCAACAGGAACTTTAGCAGTGAATTTTTTTTCGCCTTCTTCCCTCGTGGTAAAAGTAGCCGAGCCGGTTGCATCTGTTGTAATCACCTGGCCATCCGGCCCCGTAATCATTACAAACACATCTGTTGTGCCGGCCTGTGCAATACGGTTGTCCACATCAAACGAAATCAGCAGTTTGTCAACACGCTTTGCAGTGGTTGATACTTTTTCTTTGCCTTCGCCTTTAATGTTGATGGGCGTTACTTTTATGTTAGACGCATTCAGCGTAGAAGCCACATCTACTTTCTTTTCCAGTTCTTCTTTGGCTTTAGTGGTAGTTGTAAGGTCGGTTATCAGCTTTTCTTTGTCTGCTGTTAGCGCCACTTTATCAGAAGCAAGCGTTTGGTTTTCCTGTGTAAGCCTTGCAATATCGGCTTCCATAGTGGTAATCTTCCCGTTCAGGCCATCAATTAATTTTTTTGCTTTTGCAAGTTCGCCTGCTGTTGCATTTTTCTTATTCAAAATGCTTCTTATTTCCGCTTTCGCTTTTTTTATTTCTTCATTGCTTGCTGTAAGCTTGCCTTCAAGGCCTTTGTTCACGGTGCTCATAGAATCGAGCCTTGCAAGCGAAGCGTCAAAGTTGCTTTGTATGGCACTTTTCTCGTCTGTTACTTTTGCAATTTGTATTTGCTGTTGTTGAATCTCGTTGCCGCTTTTGTTATGGTCAGCCACGGAATATACGCCAAGGCCAAGCACTGCAGCAGACAATACGCCGATGATTATGTTTTTTGTTGGTTTTTTTTCTGGTGCCTGCGGTGCAGCAGTTGTTTCATAATTTGTATTCATAAAATAAAATTTTAGATTTAAAAATGAGATTAACAGTAAAACATTTTGGTACCTGTTGTATCGTTTTCCTAAAACCGTGCCACAAGAAAGAAGCAAAAACCGTAAAAAAAACCGGCATCAAATTTTCCAGTGTCTTTTTGGAACGAAAAGAAGATAGTTGGGGAATTAATTTCACAGAAAGGAAAACGGGCTCTACATTTCTTGTGCTGTGGACAAGGGGGGGATTTTTTTAAAAAAATGCAAAAAAAGATTTTTGATACTATTTAATACCGAAAAGCAGGCAGCCAATTAGCCCACAAAGGTTCAATTGCTTAGTAAATCTACTTACAGGTTGCTGTTTCTTTAAAAGTTTTACACAGGGCGTTTATATCTCAGCATGGCCATTTGCATAATATGTACTTTTATCGGCAAATGAAACCACCAATGAACTGTAGTGTTTGTAAATATTTTTCCTTTTTGTGTGTATTAGTGCTTAGCAGCGTGGCAATGGCACAGGCGCAAACAAGCCTAAAACTTAAATTTAAGCGCAGCACTGTTTTCGCCGGCATAGAAGTAGGCAGCAAGGGCGTAAAAATGAGCCTTGTGGAAATTGACAATAAGGCCGTAAGGGCCGGGTCTTTCCATTTGTTGAAAGACAGCTCTGTAAACACTGATTTTATTTCCTTCAACGAGCCCACATTTACTGCCACGCTTGAAGGCTTTACTGGGCTGTACAAAACTGCGGCCAACCGCTACCAAATACCAACTGAGAGGATATTTACGGTGATAAGCAGCGGCGTAAAAGGCCAGGCTGAAAAAGACAATAAAAAGGAATGGGTGCAAAAGCTGATAGATTCTTTCCGTGTAAGAATCGGGGAGCCTTCAAGAAAAGTGGAGCTGGTGGATATAAAAGAAGAAGCAAGGCTGTCGCACCTTGGCATAGTACCGGAAGAAAAACGCTATACTACTTTTTTGGTTGATATTGGCAGCGGCAACACCAAGGGAGGCTATTTCCCCAATGGCAATACCAATGAAATAAAATTATTCCAGGTAAACTGGGGTACAAAAAGTGTTGGCAATGCAGCTGAAAAAAGGCTGGATAGCGACCAGAGCATTACAAATTACAGCAGGCAATTATTTAGGGTGCTCAGCGGAACCCCCAACAGCGAAATTGAATACGCAGTGAATGTAAGCGGCGCTTACAATATGAGCGACAATATCGCTTTTAGTGGCGGCATTGCCTGGAGCATCAGCACATTGCTGTACCCCGAAATGATAGATAACAGCGTAATACCTGTAACCTATGACGAAGTGCAAAAGTTCAGCGACCGCCTGGCAAGGAACTATAATGAATTTACTGCAGATGCAATACTGAAAAAAATACCAGCAGGCAATGTGGACAAATCAGCTATTGCCAAAGAAGTAAAAGATGTAAATAATGTTTTTGGCCAAAAAGCGCTGATGGCCGGCACGGGGCTGCTGCTGAAAATTATGCGCCAGTTTGAAGGCGTGTACGAAAAAAAGCAATTCTATTT
>CAYRRL010000065.1:0-3599 GCA_964426665.1 uncultured Ferruginibacter sp.
TCCGTGTTTTGTCTGTGCCATCCGTTGCGCCGCCAATGGCACTTAATACAGCGTCGCAGCCTTTTATGGCTTTCAGTACTTCGCTTTCGTCAAACAATGCGCCCTGCACCAACTCAAGGTTTTCATTTTCGGGCAAGCCTTCGGTAAACACATTCCTGCCAAAGGCTTTTACTTTATTGCCATTATATAGTGCCTGCTTTACAATCTCTTTGCCAACAGTGCCGGTGGCGCCAAATACTATCAGTTTCATATTTGCGTTTATGATACAAGGTAGAAAAAAGTTTTTTTAATAAATATTTCTTCCCCATATTTGTAACCACAAATGAAAATGATAATAGCAAATACAAATGGTTGGTGGCAACAGTCAGTTTACTGATGGTGCCTCATGCTGTTTATAATTGTTTATAATATTCAAGCCCTGGCACAAGTGCCGGGGCTTTTTTAATATGGGTTTTTGTGGTTGTGTCATTGATATGATTATGGATTAGTAAAGCGCATAAAGAGACAGGATGAAAAAAATAAAAATAGAAACTACCTCAAAAAAATTACTGGCAGATGTATATACGCCTGTTGGTATATACCTGCGCCTGCGTGACAGGTTCAGGGATACTATATTGCTGGAAAGCGCAGACTCGCATGCAGGCGAAAACAGCTATTCAATTATTGGCATTAATGCCATTGCCGGCATTGAGATACGGGACAAAGAAGTAATAGAATTCAAATTGCCTGGCCAGGTGCCAGAAAAGCTCGCTATTAAGAATACTGCTGATGTGCCGCAGCACTTATGGGATTTTATGCAACGTTTTGAAACCACGAAAGCAGAAAAACCCATAAACATTGCACAAGGCTTATATGGATACACTGCTTATGATGCAGTGCAGTTTTTTGACACCATTAAACTCTCAGCAAACGGGCATCGAACAACAAACAACGGGGAACGGGAAACGCTTTTGCCTTTAATGAGGTACAGGCTTTATCAATACGTAATCGTCATCAATCATTTCAAAGACGAATTGTATATCTGCGAAAATAAAGTGGTTGGGGTTGAAAGCGAACTATCAGTAGTGGAGAGCCTGATAAAAAACAGGGATGTGCCAACCTTCCCTTTTAGCATCGCCGGCAACGAAACCTCCAACCTTGCAGACGAAGAATACATGGCGATGGTGAAGAAAGGCATTGCAAGCTGCAACCGTGGCGATGTATTCCAGATTGTGTTGAGCAGAAGGTTCCAGCAACCATTTACAGGCGATGAATTTAATGTGTACAGGGCATTAAGAAGCATCAACCCAAGCCCATATCTTTTTTATTTTGATTATGGCGATTATAAATTAATGGGTTCTTCGCCTGAAAGCCAGTTGCTGATAAACAATGGCATTGCTGTGGTGCATCCTATTGCAGGCACATTTAAACGGACAGGCAATGATGAGATGGATAAAGAATTAGCAACGCAATTAGAAAACGATGAAAAAGAAAATGCGGAGCATGTGATGCTGGTTGACCTGGCAAGGAATGACCTGAGCCGCATGTGCAGCGGTGTGGAGGTAAGCGAATTTAAAAAAGTGAATTACTATTCGCATGTAATCCATTTGGTAAGCGAAGTAAAAGGCAAAGTAGCAGAGGGGAGCAACCCATTTAAAATGCTGGCAGTTAGTTTTCCTGCAGGCACGTTAAGCGGCGCACCCAAATTTAAAGCCATGCAGTTGATAGACGAATACGAGCCAACAAGCCGCAGTTATTATGGCGGCGCTATTGGCAGTATTGGTTTTGATGGAAGCTGCAACCATGCCATTATGATAAGGACTTTTCTTGCAAAGAACAATACATTGGTTTGCCAGGCAGGCGCAGGTATTGTATCAGCCAGTAAACCTGAAAGCGAATTGCAGGAAGTAAACAACAAATTAAATGCATTGAAGCAAGCTATTGTTTTAGCTCAAAATATTTGATATGAAAATTTTGGTTTTTGATAATTACGATTCGTTCACTTACAACCTTGTCCACCTGGTGGAGAAGATAATTGATGAAGATGTGGACGTATTCAGGAACGACGAAATTGCATTGGAGAAGGCAAAAGAATACGATAAAATTATTTTGTCGCCGGGCCCAGGCATTCCGGAGGAAGCAGGTTTGCTTTTGCCATTGATAAAAGAATATGCTGCAACAAAATCTATTTTGGGTGTATGCTTGGGCCACCAGGCAATAGGCGAGGCCTTTGGGGGAAAGCTCATAAACCTTGATAAAGTGTATCATGGAGTAGCAACAACAATAAAAATATTAAATCAACAATCGCAAATCTTAAATGGCTTGGGTGATACAGTTGAAGTAGGCCGTTACCATAGCTGGATTGTATCAAAAGAAAATTTCCCGTCTGATGAACTGGAAATAACAGCAGAAGATGGCAATGGTTATATTATGGCGATGCAACATAAAAAGTATGATGTGCAGGGTGTGCAGTTTCACCCAGAAAGTGTGCTAACGCCAGATGGAGAGAAAATAATGCGGAACTGGCTGGGCCGGTAATCAGTGATAAGTTATTCACAAAAATTAGTGCAATCAAAAAATGAAAAAAATACTCAACTTTTTGTTTGAACATAAAACGCTTTCTTCAGAGCAGGCTAAAGAAGTGTTGGTAAATATTTCCAAAGGCATGTACAACGAAAGCGAAATTGCTGCTTTTATTACTGTGTATTTAATGCGAAGCATTGCCATTCAGGAACTGCAAGGTTTTCGTGATGCCTTGCTGGAGCTTTGTGTACAAGTTGATTTAAACGGGCATGAAACAATAGACATTGTGGGCACAGGCGGCGATGGGAAAAATACTTTTAATATTTCAACACTAAGTTGTTTTATTGTTGCCGGTACTGGCAATAAAGTTGCAAAGCATGGCAACTATGGCGCATCATCCATCAGTCGCAGCAGCAATGTGATGGAGCAGATTGGGTATAAATTCAAAAACAGCAATGATGAGCTGAAGAAAGAAATTGAAACAGCAGGCATTTGTTTTTTGCATGCGCCTATGTTCCACCCTGCTCTAAAAGCAGTTGGGCCAATAAGAAAGAATTTAGGCGTACGCACTTTCTTCAATATGCTTGGGCCAATGGTGAACCCGGCTTTCCCAAAGCACCAGTTGGTAGGCGTATATAATTTGGAAATGGCGAGGATATACAATTACCTTTTGCAGCAGACAGATAAAAACTTCACTATCATACACAGCCTCGATGGGTATGATGAAATTTCATTGACAGGCGATACCAGGGTTATCACAAACAAAGGCGAGCAAATTGCGAGTGCAGAAACATTAGGCAAACGCACAGTAAATGCTTTGGATATACATGGTGGCAACAGTGTGGAAGAGGCAGCAAAGATTTTTGTAAATATTTTAAAAGGCAATGGCACATGGGCCCAAAATGCTGTGGTGCTGGCTAACAGCGCCATGGCTTTGCAATGTACCGGCAAGTACAACAGCTATGAGGAGTGTTACCAACTGGCGGTTGAAAGCTTAGAAAGCGGAAGGGCGTATGAAGTATTAAAAAAAATAACAGCAGCATGAATAATATTTTAGATGATATTGTTCTTTCTAAGAAAAAGGAAATAGAGGAACT
>CAYRRL010000065.1:3609-10337 GCA_964426665.1 uncultured Ferruginibacter sp.
CTTGAGTGGTATAAGTTTTTTTCTGTTGATTTTGACAGGGAATGCGTTTCGTTAAAGCAAAACCTCCTTGACAAAAACAGCACAGGTATTATTGCAGAGTTTAAACGCAAATCACCTTCAAAGGGATGGTTTAAGCCTGAAGATTATTCTGCACCAGCAACTGTGATGGGTTATGAGCAGTATGGTGCAGCAGGTGCTTCCATATTAACTGACGCAACTTTCTTTGGCGGGGATTTGCCCGATATAACTGTTACAAGGGTTGTATCTTCTTTGCCATTATTGCGAAAAGATTTTATTCTTGATGAAATACAAATAATGCAGGCTAAAGCTTACGGTGCAGATGTTATTTTATTGATAGCTGCGATACTTACGCCGGCACGGGTAAAAGAATTATGCACAGAGGCTAAAAAGTACGGGATGGAAGTTTTGCTGGAGCTGCATGAGGAGAATGAGCTTGGCCATATTTGTGATGATGTGGATATGGTGGGCATCAACAACCGTGACCTTAGAACTTTTGCCGTTGACATCAACCGTTCAATTGAGCTGAGCAAAAAAATACCATCTGATAAAATAAAAATTGCGGAGAGCGGCATTAACAATGCAGAAACAATTTGTACCTTCCGAAATGCAGGCTTCAAAGGTTTTTTAATAGGGGAAAATTTTATGAAGCAACCTGACCCAACGATTGCTTTTGCTGATTTTGTAAAACAATTAAAAGCAAAAGTGCAATGAGAGTAAAAGTTTGCGGCATCGCCGAAGAAGAGCAGTTAAAAAAACTGAATGAAATAGGCGCCACCTTTGCCGGGCTTATTTTCTATCCTAAATCGCCGAGGTATGCGCTGCGGCACATGGCCACCAGCCAGATAAAAAAAGAAAACAGCATTAATAAAGTTGGCGTGTTTGTAAATGCAGCTATTGAGGAAGTGCTGTTGATGGTGGACGAATGCCGGCTGCACATGGTGCAGCTGCATGGCGATGAAAGCCCACGCTACTGTGAAAAAATTGCCGATTATATTTCTGTGGTAAAAGCATTCCGTGTAAGCGAAAGCGACAACCTGCAATGGCGCATACAGGAGTACATGAATGTGTGCGATATGTTTTTGTTCGATACAGAAGGCGCTGGCTATGGCGGCACTGGAAAAAAATTCAATTGGGATAAATTAAAAAATGCGCAGGTAGGCAAACCATATTTTTTAAGCGGCGGCATTGAAGAAAATGATGTTGCCAAACTAAAGGAATTTGCCACCCGGCCAGAAGCCAAAGCATTGTTTGCGGTTGATATCAACAGCAAGTTTGAAATATCGCCCGGGCATAAAGACTTAGCCAAGGTAAAAAGTTTTATACAGGCATTGCAATGATTGTTTTAGGTTTGCGCCTGAAAAAATGAATAAGCATGAATATTAAAGTGTGCGGTATTACGCAGTTAAAACAATTGAAACAATTAGAAGGCTTGAGCATTGATTTTGCCGGGCTTGATTTTCAAAAAGAGTCGGAACGTTTTGTTGACGGGAAAATTCCTGCTGATGAGCTGAAAGAATCAGATTTCGACATTAAGAAAACGGGTGTTTTTAGGGATGCAGAAATGATTGACATGCTGGATGCCATTGATAATTATGGTTTGGATGTGATACAGCTGGATGGCAATGAAAGCACAGAAGTATGTGCCGATCTTTCAGAGGAAGTGGAAGTGATAAAAACCTTTAACCTTGGCGACGGCAAAGTTGGCATAGACGAAATGGTGGCAGATTATGATGATGTGTGCGATTATTATTTGTTTGAAAACACGGCGAAGAAATTTGACTGGAAAGTTTTATCGAAAGCAAAAATTGAAAAGCCATTTTTTATCGGCGGTGTAATTACAGTTGATGATGCGGCAGCAATTAAAAAGATAAGGCACCCGGATTTTTACGGCATCAACATCAACAGCAATTTTGAGAAAGAGCCCGGCGTAAAAGACATGGCGCTGATACTGCAGTTGAAGAAGGCATTAGGCTGGTAATTTTTTGAGTAAGCTTTAGTTTTTCATGGCATCATCGGTGTGCCAGCCATAGCTATAGGCTCACTTGTGCAATATATCATTTTTGAGCAATGTTAATAAGAGCAGCAACAGAAGACGATTTGCCAGCTATGCTGGAAATTTATAATGACATCATTGCAAACACCACTGCTGTGTGGCATTACGAACCGCATACGTTGCAAATGAGGAAGGAATGGTTTGAACAAAGGAAGCAGCAAGGCTTCCCCATATTTGTTGCTGAGGAAGATGGAAAGATTGTAGGCTTCAGCACATTTGGTTCTTTCCGCCCTTGGCCGGGTTATAGCAAAACGGTTGAGAACTCTGTATATGTTGCTTCAGATAGCCGCGGCAAAGGAGTTGCCAAATTATTATTGCCGCCATTGATTGAAGCGGCAAAGCAATTGGGCATGCACGCCATTGTTGCCGGCATTGATGCAGAAAATGAAATAAGCATTGCGCTGCATAAAAAATTTGGCTTTGAAGAAGTGGCGCATTTTAAACAGGTTGGGTGGAAGTTTGGGCGATGGCTGGATTTAAAGTTTTTGGAATTGATTGTTGAGTAAAGAGCAAAAGTACAAGTGAGTGACACAACGATGTCGCCATAAAAAACAAATGATGGCTACAAAAAATAATTATTCAGTTAACGAACACGGCTACTACGGTGAATTCGGCGGCGCATTTATCCCTGAAATGCTGTACCCAAATGTGAAAGAACTGCAGGAGAATTATCTGAAAATAATGAATGAGCTTTCTTTTAGAGAAGCGTTTGAACAATTGTTAAAAGATTATGTAGGCAGGCCAACACCATTATTTTATGCAGCAAGGCTGAGTGAAAAATACAACACCAATATTTATTTAAAAAGGGAAGACCTCTGCCATACCGGCGCACATAAAATCAATAACACTATCGGGCAAATTTTATTGGCGCAACGCTTAGGCAAAAAAAGAATTATTGCAGAAACAGGCGCAGGGCAGCATGGCGTGGCCACGGCAACCGTGTGTGCATTAAAAGGCATGCAGTGCATTGTATACATGGGCGAAAAAGATATTGAGCGCCAGGCACCCAATGTTGCAAGGATGAAAATGCTGGGGGCAACAGTAGTGCCTGCAACAAGCGGCAGCAAGACTTTAAAAGACGCCACCAACGAAGCGATAAGAGACTGGATAAACAACCCTGTTGATACGCATTATATTATTGGCAGTGTTGTTGGGCCTCATCCTTACCCTGATATGGTGGCCAGGTTCCAGAGCATCATCAGTGAAGAAATAAAAAAACAATTGGCCGAAAAAACCGGCAGTGAATTGCCAACGCATGTATTGGCTTGCGTTGGTGGCGGCAGCAATGCGGCCGGTGCTTTTTATCATTTCTTAAACAATGAAGAAGTTACTTTAGTAGCTGTGGAAGCAGCAGGTTGTGGCATTAGCAGTGGCATGAGTGCAGCAACAACACAACTCGGCACACCAGGTATTTTGCATGGCAGTAAAAGTTTACTGATGCAGACTGCAGATGGGCAGGTGGTGGAGCCGCATAGTATTTCTGCCGGCCTCGACTACCCCGGAATTGGCCCGCTGCATGCACATTTGTATAAAAGCGGAAGAGGTACATTTATGAGCGCAACAGATGAGGAAGCATTGCAGGCAGCATTTGAAGTAAGCAAACTGGAAGGCATTATTCCTGCGCTTGAAACAGCCCATGCTTTTTCAGTGTTGAATAAAATGAAGTTTAATAAAAATGATGTTGCCGTAATTTGTTTAAGTGGCAGAGGGGACAAGGATTTAGCAACCTACATGAAATACCTGTAACATGAAATACATTCCTTTTTCCCTTTTGGTTGCAATTGTTTGCTCATGCAATAACAATGAAGCATTTGTTAACCACAAGCTGGAATATAAAAAAATAGGCGGCTGCTCCGATGGTGAAAAGACAATAAACATGACAAGCAATATTGCTGGCGAACGTTATGAATTTGAAGCTTGCCTCAATTCAAACTTTGCCGGCGATGCTTATAAAGTTGAAAGAAAAGGGGACAGCCTGGTTGTTTCGTTTCAAAGGGTGGATGGAGCTAAAGCAGCGTTTAACATCACATTGGATATAGATGCCTTCCCTGTATATGATTATATGGTGATTGACGGGCATGATGCAATTGCGATAAAGCATGTAGAAAAATAAACCATTGAATCATGAGCCGCCTGCAACAACTCTTCCAGACAAAAAATAAAAATATACTGAATGTTTACTGCACTGCAGGCTTTCCCCAGTTACATTCAACATTGGATGTAATGAAGGCCCTGCAGCAAAATGGCGCTGATATTATCGAGCTCGGCATGCCATACAGCGACCCTTTGGCTGATGGGCCGGTGATACAGCAAAGCAATATGGCCGCTTTGTCTAATGGCATCAGCATTGCAAAATTATTTGAGCAATTGAAAGAATTCCGGAAAGAAATTTCCGTGCCGGTTGTATTGATGGGGTATATGAACCCTGTGCTGCAATACGGATTTGAAAAATTTTGTGCTGATGCAGCAGCAGCCGGCATTGACGGCCTGATATTGCCCGACTTGCCGCAATACGAGTTTGAAACCGAATATGGCCCCATCATTAAAAGCCACGGCCTGGATTTTATCTTTCTTGTTACGCCTGAAACAAGCGACGAAAGAATAAAAAAGATTGACACACTCAGCAGCGGCTTTATTTATGCCGTGTCATCTTCATCAACAACCGGCAATAATAAAGCTATCGAAAACCAGGAAGGCTACTTTAAAAAGTTGAAGGCAATGAATTTGAAAAACCCGGTATTGGTGGGTTTTGGCATTAAAGACAAATCAACATTTGAGGCTGCCTGCCAATACAGCAATGGCGCTATTATCGGCAGCGCTTTTATAAAAGCGCTCCACAAATCAACAGATACAGCCGCTGCAACAAAAGAATTCTTAAAATCAGTGCTGCCCTGACCCCATTGGCACAAATTGGCTAAATTGCGGCATTAAAATGCAGCAATGAAGAAAGCAATACTTATTGGTTTATTATTCCCGGCTCTTTTGAATGCACAGCAAAAAACACCCGTAAAGGCGAAGGCCAAAATTGTTGAAGCAGAAAACAAAGCAGAAGGTTTTGTTATCAACGGCGAAGTAACAGGCTGTGCAGACGGCACTAAAGTGGCATTGATAAACGGCCTTACAGGCCAGCCAGAGCAGAACAGCGGCATTTACCAAAATAAATTTTCTTTTAAAGGCAAGCTTGCCAAGCCTGCATTCAGGATTATTTTAATTGACAACAAGCAGCCTTACCTCACTATATTCCTTGATAACAGCGATGTAAAAGTTGTTGGCGCTAAGGAAACATTTGATAAATCGGTAGTTTCCGGTTCGGCTTCAAACGATGAGCTTTTAAAGTTCAACAGTATGATGGCGCCTTATATGCATCTTTTTACTGAGAATGGCGCAGCAGATGAAAAGGCAACAGCGCCAGCAAGGAAGCAATTGGAAAATTATATTGAGCAAAACAAAACTTCTTACATTTCGCCTTTTGCTGTGATGCGCTACATGAATTTGTCAACAGACATAATGAAAGCCGACCAGCTTTTCAACAGCCTTGCCGCTTCTGTCCGCTCAAGCGATTTGGGCAATTACCTGTCACAACAAATAGCCGATGCTAAAATAAATGCTATTGGTACTGAGATGCCTAATTTCTCACAGTCTGATACGGCGGGCAATATGGTATCCCTTTCTTCTTTGCGTGGCAAATATGTGCTGGTTGATTTTTGGGCAAGCTGGTGCAAGCCATGCCGCATGGAAAACCCCAATGTAGTAGCCAGTTACCAAAAGTTCAAAGACAAAAATTTTACCGTGCTGGGTGTTTCACTTGACAAATCAAAGCCGGCCTGGATAGAAGCTATAAACGCTGACAACCTAACATGGACACATGTAAGCGACCTGCAGTTTTGGAACAATGCAGTGGCGAAGCAGTTTAACATTGGCAGCATCCCCCAAAACTTTTTAATTGGCCCGGACGGGAAGATATTGGCTAAAAACCTCCGCGGCCCTGCTTTGGATAGCAAACTGGCCCAGTTGCTTAAGTAAGAGCCAACTTTTTTGTTGAAGAATAAAGCAGTTGCTTTTCAAAAAAGCAAATAGAAAAGAAATACTGCCACTGCACAAAGGATGTGAATAAAACTCATCAGCAATATTGTTGCAAGCGCATGGTTAATTTTATTGCCTGCAAAACAAACGGGGAACAATTGAGGGAAAGGGTTTGTTGTTTCCAGCCATTTATTAATATCAAGCAAGCCTTCTATATACCCAAAAATAAAAGTTAGCGACAGCAGCGTGCCAATCCTGTCCATAGAGCGGGCAATGGCAAACGTAATAAATATCAGCAGCCACACCCTGAACACCGTGCGGATAAAAACTTTTATAAAATCCATAACCGATGGCTTGAAAAGCATCCGGATAATAAAATAAGCTGCGATGGTGGATGAAAATATCAGGTGTATATCAACCAGCACTGTTTTTAATATTGGGTTTTCCCAAAACAGCAGCGACCAGATGGCCAGTGCAGCAATGCAGGCTGCGATTGTTTGAATAAGCTGTTTCCGGTTGATAGCAGTCGGCATAAATTCTTTTAAATGAAGACGGCGGCTTTGCGTTTCCCTTGCTAAAGCTATCTAAAAAGATTGCTGAAACAGCTTTTTAATTTTTTGGAGCAGCTTCT
>CAYRRL010000066.1:0-10305 GCA_964426665.1 uncultured Ferruginibacter sp.
CTATGGTTTAAAGGACGGCGAAGGTAGGGCATTTCGCCGGAAATTGGGCATGTTACAACAAAAAATGCCTAAAAATATCCTGCGAATGGGCATATTTGCTGTTTTTAAAACTATGGGCTCAAAAAGCAGATGGGTTAAGCTGGTTTTGCTTGCCGCCATTGCGGCAGCTATCCATTTTTTTTCGCTTCAAAAGCATTGGGTGGAGCGATATTATGCTGCCGGTATTTACCCGTACATATCAAAAATGCTTAGATACCTTTTTGGCTGGCTCCCCTTTAGTCTTGGGGATCTGATATATGGTGCTGTAATCATTTGGGCATTGGCCAAAATAGCTATCGGTTTTAAAAAATTGATAAAGCGCCAATACAGCTTAGGCAATATTAAAAATAACCTGTACCATTTCGCAATCACCATCTTGCTGATTTATATTTCGTTCAACCTTTTATGGGGCCTTAATTATAGCCGCAAAGGCCTGGCTTACCAATTAAGCATTAAAAAAGAAAAGTACGAAACAGCGGATTTGATATTGCTTGATTCGTTATTGGTAGGTAAATTGAATGAATCCAGGACGTCGTTATTGAGGCAAAACAAAAAACATTACAACACAAAAGAAACTATTGAAGCCGTTACGAATGCGTACGCAAAAATCAACAGGCAATACCCCTGGCTTTTGTACAAACCGCAATCGGCCAAAACATCGCTATGGGGCTGGGCGGGGAATTATTTAGGTTTCATTGGTTACTACAACCCCTTTACAGGCGAGGCACAATTAAATACGACGGTGCCAAAATTTATACAGCCTTTTACTGCCTGCCACGAAGTGGCGCACCAGCTGGGCTATGCAAAAGAAAACGAAGCCAATTTTGTTGCTTACCTTGTAGCGTCAGCCTCAACAGATACTTTGCTCCGCTATTCAACTTACTTTGAAATGTACCTGTATGCTCAAAGCAATCTTTATTTTGCAGATTCTGCCAGTGCGAAATATTTTTCAAAAAAATTGATACCTGCAGTGAAGGCAGATATCAGGGAATTGAAGGATTTTAATTTTGCCCATCAATCACCTTTTGAGCCTGCAACAAGATGGCTGTATGAAAAATATTTAGAAAACAACCAACAGCCTGCTGGTTTATTAACCTATGAGGAAGTAGTTGGTTTTTTAATTGCTTATTATAAAAAGACGGGAAATATCTAAATAAAATTTTTGATTGGTTTTTTTTAATAATTGCCAGGGCAATCTATAGGTGCCTATCCGTGGAAGCCTGCAGAAAAAAAATAACAACACAGTAGTAAAATTACCATAGTAAAAAAACAATTGCCATAATCAGAAATTTACCTTTAGTTTGCGGCACTGAAAAACAAGAAAACTAAAAAATCCATTCCCGATAGCTATCAGAACAAAGTCATCTCTAAACACTACCCAAATGTCTTTACAATTGCAAAGGCCGGTTGCCTTTATTGATTTGGAAACAACCGGAGTTAATCTGTCAACTGACCGTATAGTTGAAATTGCCGTAGTAAAAATTTTGCCTGATGGCACAAGGCAGGTAAAGAGAAAACTGCTGCACCCTGAAATGCCTATCCCTGCACAGTCAACCGAAATACATGGCATAACTGATGAGATGGTAAAGGATGCGCCAACATTTAAGCAGTCGGCCAATGAACTGAAACAATTTATTGAAAACTGCGACCTGGGTGGCTACAACAGCAACCGCTTTGACATCCCATTGCTGATGGAAGAATTTTTAAGGGCGGGTATTGAACTTGATTTAACCACCAGGAAGATGGTAGATGTGCAGCATATTTTTTACACCATGGAGCCGAGGACACTAACTGCAGCTTATAAATTTTATTGCAGCAAAGAACTTGAAGGCGCACACAGCGCCGAGCATGACATTAATGCCACAATAGATGTGCTGCTGGCGCAAATTGAACGGTACCCGCAATTGGGTTCATCCGTTGATTCTATTTTAGCTGTAATTGGAGAGGAAAAAATAGTGGATTATGCCCGCCGCTTTTCTTTTGATGGAAATGGCGTGGAAGTATTCAATTTTGGCAAACACAAGGGCAGGCCGGTTATGGATGTGCTTAAAGCAGAGCCTCAATACTACGATTGGATGATGAGGGGCGATTTCCCATTGCATACAAAGCAGAAGCTTACAGAAATACTGAACCGCACCCTGTTAAAGAACACTTAAATGCCATTAACAAACGTTTGTTGAAAATATGTTGGTGTAAATTGGCGTACAAATCGTAAATTCGTCAACATCGGTAATCAACTATACTTGGAAAAACTCGTCATTATTCCCACTTACAACGAAAAGGAAAACGTTGAGAGCATTATAGGTGCGGTGTTTGCGTTGCAGCAAAACTACCATGTGCTTATCATTGACGATGGCTCCCCGGACGGCACTGCTGATATTGTAAAATCGCTTACTGAAAAATATCCCGGCCAATTATTTTTAGAAGAACGCAGGGGCAAGCTTGGCTTGGGCACAGCATATATACACGGCTTTTTGTGGGCATTAAGGCAAGGCTACCAGTATATTTTTGAAATGGATGCTGATTTTTCACATAACCCCAAAGACCTTGAGCGGCTGTACGAAGTGTGTAAAGACGGCGCAGGCATAGCGGTTGGCTCAAGGTATATAAAGGGTGGCGCTGTAGCAAACTGGCCGGCAGACAGGATACTGCTTTCAAAAGGCGCTTCCTTATATACAAGAATGATTACCTGGATGCCGGTGAAAGACCCTACAGCTGGTTTTGTATGTTACCGCCGTGAAGTGCTTGAAGCAATGAACTTTTCTTCCATCAACTTTGTAGGCTACGCATTCCAGATAGAAATGAAATTTGCAGCATGGAAACTCAACTTCCTTATTGCAGAAGTGCCAATTACTTTTGTTGACCGTAAGGCAGGCGAAAGCAAAATGAACAAAGGGATTGTAAAAGAAGGCATACTGGGCGTGCTGAAACTTAAATGGATGAGCATGTTCAAAAATTACCGCCGTACTGTAAAAAAAACGGCGCCTGCTTTTCCTGACAGTTCCTTCAATGCTTCTGAAATAGCAATAGAACAGAAATAGTTTTGAAATTTTATTCGTGAATAACAAAAGGCAACTGTTTAACAGTTGCCTTTTGTTATTGGTTATTATTAAACGTTATTGCTTTTCTAAAATGGCTTTCATATTGTCAAGCCCTGTTTGCAAATCTTTTCCTATCATTTCATCCATATTCATGAACAGGCCAAATATGTTGAATGGGTACACCATTTTTCCGCTCATTCCCCATTTTACCTTCGTTTGTGTTGACGATACATCCTCTGTTGACATCCATGCCGGCGAATAAGAGTCAAATGGTTTTATAAAGTGCAATTCCATATCAAGCCGCTGCCCTTCAGTAATTTTTTTAATTGTTTGCGAGCCTTTTCCCACATCGCTGTTCCCTTCCCATGACGACACAAAGCCTTCTGTGCCATCAGTGCCTTTGTATTCCTGTTTTATATTAGGATCTTTTTTTGCCCAAACGCCATAATCATTCTGGTTTTTCAGGAGCTTAATGTAATTGAATACTTCCTGTTTAGGCTTGTTTATCACTACTTCTTTTTCAGAAGCAAATTCTTTTTTCACAAACAAGGCAACTACCAATACAACAACGATAAGGAAAACAATAAGTTTTAAGATTGTCATTACAATTCTCATAAAAAATAATTTTTGTTTTTAAAGATAAAACAATTTAAGAAAGCTCCTTTTTGTTATAATGCAATAACCACAGGCTGCCATACTTATCCGTAAACCCGCCAAACAAAGCGCCCCAAAAGGTATTTTCTAATGGGTGATTTGCTGTGCCGCCTGCAGATAATTTCCTGTACATTTGTTTTATTTCTTTTTCACTGTTGCAGGCCAGCAGCAGCAAAACAGCATTGCCCTTTGCCAAACCGTTTACTGGCACCATATCAGAGCCAGCTATACCAACCCGTCTTTCACCAATGTAGAATGCAAACTGCTTTTTTTTATTGGCATTAGTGCCCATTAACAGCAAACCCGTATGTGCCAATGCGTGGCTACAACTTTCGCCCTACATTTGCAATCACACAATTGCCATAAATGAACATTGAACAAAACAAAAACGAGGACGCCATGAAACTGGCCTGGAGCCAGGTGCGCCAGCGCTTAGAAAAAATTTATGAAGGCGGCGGAAAAAAATCAATCGAAAAGCAAAGGGAAAGGAACAAGCTTACTGCAAGGGAGAGAATAGAATATTTGTGCGACAAAGGAACCTCGTTTGTTGAGATAGGGGCTTTTGCAGGCTATGAAATGTATACAGCGGAGGGTGGCTGCCCGGCAGGCGGTACCGTTAGCGGCATTGGATATGTTAGCGGCAGGCAATGCGTAATTGTTGCTAATGACCAAACTGTAAAAGCAGGAGCCTGGTTCCCCATCACCGGCAAAAAGAACTTGAGGATGCAGGAGATTGCGATGGAAAACCATTTGCCCATTATTTATTTAGTTGACAGTGCAGGCGTTTACCTTCCAATGCAGGATGAAATTTTTCCTGACAAAGAACACTTCGGCCGGATCTTCCGCAACAATGCAAAAATGAGTGCCGCCGGCATTACACAGATTGCTGCTGTAATGGGCGCCTGTGTTGCAGGCGGTGCATACCTGCCAATAATGAGCGATGAAACATTGATGGTGGAGGGCAATGGCTCTATCTTTTTAGCTGGCCCGTATTTGGTAAAAGCAGCCATTGGCGAAGACATAGATATTGAAACACTTGGCGGCGCAGAAACACATAATGCAATAAGCGGTATTGCTGATTATAAATTTGAAAACGAAAGAGATTGCCTTGACCAGGTAAAAAGGATTATGAGTAAGCTTGGCAAAACTGACAGGGCAGGTTTTGACCGTATTGAAAGCAAGGAACCTGAAAAACCAAAAGATGAAATTTACAGCATACAAAGCGAAGGCAATACAAAGCCATATGACATGGCCGGCCTTATTAAATGTATTGTTGATGCCGGCAGCTTTGATGAATTTAAAGACGAATATGGCAAAACGATTGTATGCGGCTACGCAAGGGTTGACGGCTGGGCTGTGGGCATTGTTGCCAACCAACGATTAATTGTAAAAAGCAAGAAAGGAGAAATGCAATTGGGGGGCGTTATTTATAATGACAGTGCAGACAAAGCCGCCCGTTTTATTATGAACTGCAACCAAAAGAAAATACCATTGGTGTTTTTGCAGGATGTAACCGGCTTTATGGTGGGCAGCCGCAGCGAACACAGCGGCATTATTAAGGATGGTGCTAAACTGGTAAATGCTGTGTCAAATTCTGTAGTGCCCAAAATCACCATTATAGTTGGCAATAGTTTTGGAGCTGGCAACTATGCTATGTGCGGCAAGGCTTACGACCCGAGGTTTATCTATGCCTGGCCTTCGGCAAAGATTGCCGTGATGGGGGGGGAGCAGGCAGCTAAAACATTATTGCAAATACAAGTAGCCTCGTTAAAAGCAAAAGGAAAAGAAATAACCCCTGAAGAGGAAGCCGCCCTGCTTAAAACAATAACAGACAGGTACAATAGCCAAACAACGCCTTACTACGCAGCCGCCCGTTTGTGGGTGGATGCAATTATTGACCCTGCTGAAACAAGGAAGCTGATTTCTGAAGGCATAGCAGCAGGCAACCATAATAAAATCATCCCCGAATTTAAAACCGGTGTGTTCCAGGTGTGATTTTTTTTGTGTAAAAGCCAACGCAATTTCTTTGTCAAAAAATACCTATTTTCACGCCCTTAAAATTATGCCGGCGGCATAAAACCAGAACGAGAATTTATGAGAAAAAAGCTACTACGCAACATAACGGCGTGCCTGGCATTGGCTGTTATTTTATTCCAATCCTGCAAAGACGATAGCAAATTAACCATACCACCCCCTCCGGCAGATGCTTCTTTTAATGAAAGCTTCGACAATTTTAGCGAAGCGCTGCAAAAAGGATGGGTGAATATTAATAAAAGTTCTCCCCTTGGGCCTACATTGTACGACGTGGCAGAAGTGCCTGATTTTGGCTCGCCCAATTATGTGTCTGTCTATTACCCAAAATGGGAGCAGGCACAGTTAACGCTTGATTCCACGCAATTCCCCAATGCGCCATACCCAAAACGCTATTGGAAAGACGCATTCTTTTCTCAAAGAGGCTCAAATGGCTACGCAGCTACCAGCCAGGCCAACACAATAGTTTGGAGCGCCGGGCATGATGTTAATTCATGGCTTGTTTCGCCACAGGTAACAATGAAAAACGGAGATAAAATTTCTTTTTATTCATATTGCAGCGGCAAAGCAACATTGCAATTGTTTATAAACCCCACTGGCAGCCTTTATTTGGCAGATGGCTATGGAGACTACCCCGGCGATTTTAAAATTAAATTGGTTGACATACCTAATACTTCAGCAGAGCCCCATACGGTTTACCCAAATGAATGGACAAAGTTTGAGGGCACCGTATCGGGCCTGAACGGCCCGGTAACAGGCAGGTTTGGGTTCAGGTATTTCCTTCAAAACCAGCCCGCTTTTCCTTTTTCATCTGTTGACCAAAACAACCTTGATACTATTTTCCAGCAAGTGCATAAAACAATTATTGGCCTGGACGAAGTGTCGTTTAAAAGCGCCCAGTAATTTTTATTTATAAAATCAGTTTCATGAAAAATAAATCATTGTTCTTTTCATTTGTTTTTTCGGTTATAGCGGCCAGTTTTTTTTCCTGCGGCAAAAGCATTTCTGAAACCAGCGTGCCCAAAGCAAATGACCCTTCATTTACAGAGGATTTCGATTCGCTTGGCAAAGCTGTAAACAGGGGCTGGGTTATTGCTAATAATTCAAGGCCAATTGGCACCATTCCATGGGTTCAGGGTTTTTTTTATTTGTCGCAGCACCATGAATATGATGGAAAGTTAGGCGCTACTAATACTTATGTATATGATGGTTTTGGCGGCATGGCTTATTCTTATTCGGGCACCGACTTTGCGATGACAACAAACAACTGCGGCCACCGCAAAGCTGTTATCAGCAACTGGCTTATTTCGCCTGTTGTGGAAATAAAGAATGGTGATATTATCAGGTTTTATACCAGGACATACAGCAACCCTGCACAAGGGGCAGACAGGCTGCAGGTACTGATAAACCCGGTTAACAGTTCTGCTGATGTAGGGCGTGACGCAACCAGTGTGGGTAATTTTTCGCAAGTGATTCTTGATATTAACAGGGATTACCTTTTGGAAGGCGATGGCAGCTACCCTGGCACATGGGCATCATCAAAGGATATAAATGGCGGCAGCGATTTAGTGGTAACGGGCATGCCGGGCAGCGTGGCAAAAAAATCAAGGATTGCTTTCAGGTATTTTGTAGAAGATGGCGGCCCGAGTGGCGCAAACAGTGTTGGTATTGGATTGGATAAATTTGAATTTATTTCAGTGGTAAAATAATCGAACAAGGGTTAAAAAAACGGCTGCCTTATCATAGGCAGTCTTTTTTTTGGGAGGCGACGAATATGAAAATGATTGGAGGAAAATACTGGGGTATGGCAAGTTTTTTTTGCTTGCTTGTTTTGCTTTCCTTGCTTGTATTGGGTTGCCATTCAAATGGCGCTGCCGCTGTGCCGGAAGTAAATACCAAGCCTGCCCAGGAAAAAGTTGTTGCTGCCAAAACAATATCAGCCATTAAAAAAGCAGCCCTGTCATTACAGGATGGCGACCTTGTAACAAGAAGCGACAATGATTTTGAAAGCCTTACACTGCAAAACTTTTCAGACAGCGATCGTACTTACAGCCATAGCGGCATTGCTTTTAAAGAAGAAAACGGGTTTGTGGTTTACCATTCAATGACTGGCACAGAAAACCCATCGGGCCTGTGCCGGAAAGACCCTTTTGACTCTTTTGTAAGCCCGGTTCACAAAACTGGCTTTGGCATTTTCAGGTACAGCCTTTCTAAAAAAGAAAAAGAAGCTATGCATGGCATTATGAGAGGTAACCTGGCTAAAAAAATACCTTTCGACCTCACTTTTAATATACATACCAACGATAGCCTTTATTGCTCGGAAATGATATATAAAGCCCTTAAAGCCTCAACTAATGGGAGAGTGGCACTGCCAACATCCATGCTTTATAACTTCAGGCCAAAAATTCTGGGCTATAAATACAACAATGCGTTTTTAAAAGAGTTTGAATACATAAGCATAGACAATTTGTACCTAAACCCTTTTTGCAAAGAAGTAATAAGAGTAGTTTATTAGAAAATATTAGGAAAAGGTAAGGTGGGTTTTATTTTAGCCTGAATGCAAGCCCCGCCTGCAGGCTTTTAAAATTATCATTCACCCTCGACTGGTTCCTGTAAGCATCTTTCACCATGCCTGTAAGGCCATAGCTGCCGCTTATCTCTAACGAAACCCAGCTTGATGGCGAGTATTTAATGCCAGCGCCAAAAAGCATATTAAGCCGGTTTAAATCTTTAATGGTAAACTTGCGGTTTGGCTCTGGGTTGCCAACATAAGAATCAGGCTCGTTGCTAACTACTGCATCGGTAATATAGGTTGGCACTAAACCTGCCATTAAAGCTAATTTTTTGCTGTTGCCCATTTCACGCTGTATATATACGGGCATGCGGATAGTTTTAATTGTACTGAGGTTTGCATCTGCACGCCTTTGCGAAAGCGGCTTATCGTAAATACGATAGTAGTCATGAACAGCATGGTAAGTATAATTTAAACCGATAGAAACAACTGTGCCTTTATCAAGGTGTTTATTAACCCTTACACCAGTGTAGTAGCCAGCTTTTCTGTTTAATCTTAAAAAATCACCGCCGCCCACAGCTTCAATGGTTATGCTGCTCTGCTTATCTGTATGGTTTTTAGCAGCAACTGTTGTTGCTTTTGTTTTAGGCATATTCAATGCAGGGGAAGCAATTGATGCTTTCGCAGTATTATTTACCGCTACAATCAAATTTGCTTCTGCATATATTTTTTCTGCTAATAAGTTATTGTTTCCAACTTCCATTGCCCCAGAATAAAGAGGAGTTTCTTTTTCAATTGATGCAAATGAAGTAGCGGGTTGGGTACGATTATTAATTGCTGTACTAGTTTGTGCTTGCTTTTTTATTTGTTCGCCCTGATTATCATTGGCTGTATTTAACATATTACCGGGCCCGGCAATAGAAATGTTATTTGTGCTGGCAACTGTTTCAGGCAAGACCGATTGCTTGCTTTCAGCAAGTATTGTGTTGTTTGTTGCAATATTCTTTTGTGGCTGGTTTTCTGCTTTGGCAATAATTGAATCCTGTTTTGTATTAGAAAATTGCAGTACCAAGAAACCTGCAGTCAACAAAACAGCAGTTGCTGCAAATAGTACAAAGGGCTTTCTTTTTTTGCCAGTTTCCTTATTAAGCTCAGCTTCCATTTTTTGCCACATAGCATCTACATTGGCAAAATTCTTTTCGCCAACCCCGTCTTTAAAAATCTTATCTATGTGTGAGTTGTCGCTCATACCCTTTGTATTTTATTTATCAGTTCTTTCCTGTCAATTTTTTCGCTCAGTATTTTTCTTGCCTTGGCTAAATGGCTTTGCGATGTACGCTCTGCCATATTGAGCAATTCGCCTATTTCACTATGGTTGTATTCCTCAAATACATATAAATTAAACACCAATTTTGTTGTTTCAGGCAAATGTTTCAGCACATCAACCAAAAACTCCTGGTTATATTTTTCTTCCACAGTATTACTGCTCATTTGCCCGGTGCTGCTATGGCTGTCATCATTCAGGCTGTAGTCGTTCAAAGGGATTACACGGCTTAGCGTGGCATAGTTGGGCCGGCTTATATATGTAAGGCAGCAATTCACTACAATGCGTTTCATCCACCCTTCAAACGAACCCTTGCCAGTATATTTACTAATATGCTTGAAAATACGCAGGAAGGCATTGTTCAATACTTCTTCCGCATCAGCCTGCGTATTTACATACCTCGCTGCAATACTCATAAACGTATTGAAGTAACGGTAATACAGCGCTTTTTGAGCAGATCTGTGGTTAGCCTTGCATCCATCAAGCAGGTATTGCAGCGTGGGGTCCATTATTGCCCTTGGCAGTTATATTTTGATTAATGAATGAAAGGTATAGTTACTCCATGCTGTATTGCAGTTTGTAAAAAGACCTTTCTTTGAGTGAAAAATACGCAACAAGATAGAAAATTTATCCGGGAAATACCGGGTTTCAACAAAAAAGCCATCCTTTTTGCGGATGGCTTGCTGAATAAAGTTTTTAAGGCT